>VFZQ01000494.1 GCA_016871135.1 Acidobacteriota bacterium
TCTCTATATTATGCGGGACTCAATAACAGCTTATTTCGCGGCTTGTTCAAGCGCGTCGAGTGCGATGGTCGCGGCTCGTTCCCAGGTGAAGGCGGTGACGCGTTTCTTGGCGCGGGAGGCCATCATGTTGCGAAGCGTTTCGTTGGCGGCGAGTTTCTCCAGGGCATCGGCCAGGGCGGCGGTGTCGTTAGGCGGGAAGAGAAGCGCGGTGTCGCCGGTGGTGTCCTTCATCGGCCGGACATCGGAGGTGATGAGCGGCACGCCGGCGGCCATCGCCTCGATCACTGGTATGCCGAAGCCTTCGAAGGTCGATGGGAAGACGGCGATGCGGGCTTTGGCGTAAAGCGCCATTACTTCGGCGCGGGAGATCCATCCGGTGATCGTTACGCGATCGCGGACGCCGCGATCGTCGATGCGCTTTTCGATCGCTTCGGCGTGAAAGCCGCGCATCCCGGCTAAAACCAATTTGTACTCTTTACGTTTCAAACAAAAGTCGGCGAATGCGTCGATGAGGCGTTCGATGTTCTTGTGCGGATGAAGCGTGGAGACGCATAGGATCAACGGCTCGATTTTGCGGCGATCGAGGGTAAGGAACTCCGGCTCGAAGCCCGGTTCGGCGGCGCGGATGCGATCGAGCGGCACGCCGTAAACGGCGTTGATGTCTTCGCGCGAGGCTTCGGAGACAGTCATCAGGCGCTTGGCGTTTTTGGCCGAGGCCCAGACGAGGAATCGCCAGGCCAGCAGATCGGACGCCTTGAAATACTCAGGATGATGGTGGTGCTGCAGGTCGTGAATCATCGTCACGTTCGGGCGGCCAAGCAGCAAAGGCGAGGTAAATCCGGAGTTGAACATCACGTCGATCTTGGCGCGGCGAGCGGCGCCGACGAGGCCGGTCTGTTCGTACAAGACTCGCGCCGGGCGCGATGTGGCGTTGACACCGGTTTCGACGATCGAGATGGCGGGCGAGTCGACTTCGATGTTGGTCCCCATTTCCCGGTTTGTAAATACGATGAAGGAATGGCCTCGCGGTTTGCGGGCCATCGCCACGAGCAGTTGCTTCAAGTAGACTTCGGTGCCGCCGACGCCGCCGGGAATCAGATACAGCGCGTTGATTCCGATCCGCAGTTTGCGCGTCATCGGGGGATCGAAGCCTTCCGTTGCGCGGCTAGCGCTTGTTGCAGGCCCTTGCGTCCCATAGCTTCGTCGGGCTCGATTTCGACGGCTTTCTTGTAGGCCTCGACGGCGAGATCCCACTCTTTGCGAGCCATGTGCACGTTTCCCTTATACACAAATGTGATGGAGAAGCGTGGATCGAGTTTTTCGGCTTGCGCCAGGACTTCAAGCGCGCGGTCGAAGTTGCTCTGTTTGCCGTGGACCATGCCCATTAGCGCATAGGCATGCGCGCGCTGTTCTATCTTCGCGGCTTCCTCGAGGTGTGTGAGAGCTTCGGCGGAGCGGTTGGCGCAGTCGGCGGCGAGCGCCCAATCGACGAGCAGATCGTAGTTGGGCTTTTCGAGTTTCGCGGCCTCGTTGAATTGCGCGGTCGCCTCGGCGCACTGGCCGTTCTGGTAGTAGGCGTAAGCGAGTTGGAAGCGTGGACGGTACTTTTTCGGCGAGCCGCTGACGGAGTCCTTCCATAGCTCGACGCCGCTGGCCCAGACGTGATTTCGATTCCACGTCATGGCGGCGAGTACGACACAGATGGCGGCCATGATCACAAACTGGGGGCCGCGTTGGCGGCGGAGGACATCGACCACACAGAGCGAGAGGGCGAAGACCGGCATGTACATGCGGCGTTCGACAAGTACGTCGCGGATGGGAACGAACGACGAAGTTGGCGCGAGCAGGACCAGGAAGAGAAAGAAGCCGAAGGCGGCGAGGGGATACTCGCGGCGCTTCTTCCACGCGAGCGCCGTGAGGACGAGGAGAATCAGCAGGCAGAGCCAGGAGAGTTCGTCGGCGAGCGAGCGCGAGATGACTGCGTCGTGATCGATGTTCTGGCCGAGCGGCAGCACGAAGAAACGCAAGTAGGCGACGATGGAGCGGAACTGCGTGTAGAGGTAGTCGAGCGCGGTGAGGTCCTTCATGCCGAAGCCGGCGGTGCGCGCTCCGCCGAGGACAAACTTGAAGACCGCGAAGACGCCGAGCGCCGCGCCGGCGAGGATCGGCGCGTAGAGCCGCCAGTTGGCGCGGATGCCTTGCAAGGTGAAGCCGGGGTTGAAGAAATAGTCCGTGAGCAGGAGCACCGCGGGCAGCACGGCGGTGTGTTCTTTCGAAGTGATGGCGAGGCCGAAGAACACGAGGATTAGAGCGACTTCGGGGAAACGGATGACCGATTCGGCGCGGTAGAGAAAAACGGTCCATCCGATCAGGAAGAAGAGACCACTGAGGATTTCCGAACGGCTGGCGACGTAGCCTACCGATTCCGTTTGCAGGGGGTGGAGTACGAAGACCGCGGTGGCGAAGGCCGCGAACCATTGGCCGTTTTCGGTGACGTAGCCGATTAGTTTTTTCGCGATCAACCAGACGAAGTAGGCCGCGGCGGCATGGAGGCCGAGGTTCATTAGATGGTAATAAAACGCGTCCTGACCGAACATGCGGTAGTTGAGCCAGTAGGAGACTTGCAGCGTTGGGCGCACGCCAACGACCCAGTCCTGCAGCGGACGCGTGGCGAAGTTTGGAACGAGGAAGGGAAGGTAGAGATCGTCGAACAGGAACGGTCCGTTAAGCGCGGGGCGATAGATTTCGATCAGCGCCAGCGCGGCGATGGCGAGTCCGACGGCGAGCGGCCACCAGGGTTTATCGTTCGTGATCGGTTGCTTGGGGTTTTTCATGCAGGCAATTCAGTTGATATTCGAGCACCGCGACTTTTTGCGTGAGCGCGATGTTGGCGTCCTTGAGGTCGGAGATGACGACGGAGAAACGGAAGAAAACCATGAGGAAGACGGCGCCGATGATGAGCAGCAGCACTACGGGCGGGTCGTTCAAGCCGATCAGTTGCGCGAAGGACATCAGTCCCCACTCCCACTGGGAGAGTAGGAGAAGGACAATCGCCGCGCCGAGCCAGCTCACAGAGTACTCGACGCGGATGTGCGCGCGGCGAATGTTGAACAGCACCAATCCCATGAGCAGAATGCTCATGCCCGCGATCAACGACAACATGCGTTCCATACTAGGTTTTTCGGCCTCCTTGATACTTGAGAATGTTGACTAGGACGCCAAGCAGTACGTGGGCGACGTAGTAGAACGATCGCATGGCGGTGATGGTGCTCTTGCCGGCCATGCGTGGGCGCATCTTCACAGGCACTTCTTCGAATCGGAACAACAAGCGCTTCAAAACGACCAGCGCTTCGATTTCGGGATACTCAAGCGGAAAGCTGCGCGCGAAGACTTCGAGCGCCTGTCGGTTGACTCCGACATAACCCGAGGTGGGGTCGTGAACCTTCTTTGCAAGGATCAGGCCTAGAAACCAGCGGAAGAAGAGAATACCAATGCCACGGGCGCGCGAGGTGTGTTCGCCGGTGCCGTCGAGATACCGCGAGCCGATGACCATCTGTGCGCCGGACGACTTCAACGTGTCGAGCAACAGCGTGATGTAGCGCGGATCGTGTTGGCCATCGCCATCAAGGCGAATTACATACTCGAAACCGAGATCGTATGCGAGGCGATAGCCGGCTTGCACGCAGCCGCCAAGGCCGAGATGGTAGGGGACCGAGAGTACGTCGGCGCCGGCTCGTTGGGCGATGGAGCGGGTGCCGTCGGCCGAGCAGTCGTCGACAACGAGGATCGGCAGACCGGGATGATACGAACGGGTTTCCTGGATGACCGAGCCGACCGCGCCTTCTTCGTTGAAGGCTGGAATCAGGATCATCAGCGAGTTGTCGCCGCGCGGTTGGATCACAGCCAGGCCACCTTTTCGACACTAATCGAGTGACGGTCGAGCGCGGCGTTGAACGTGGCGCTGTCGATGCGTTTGGGGATGGCGCGGCGCTTGCCGATCAGGGACGGGAGGTTTGCCAGAGCTGCCAGGTGGGCCTTAACGACGAGCGCGACGAGCGTGAGCGGGGATGTGCCGTCGGTGTGCGCGTGCGCCGCGGCGCCGTGGCCGGCGCGCATGGCTCGCAGGTGGTGCCAGTAGCGGGCGATGGTTGCGAATGGCGCTTTGAAGAGACGGCCCGCGGGGAAGTTCTTGATGATGGTGAAGAGGCGGTTGCGCTCGACGTAGTAGGCTTTTAGCTTCGATGCGCGGCCGGCGGAATGGGAGTAGCGATGGGTTACAACGGCGCCGGGGACGTAGAGGCAGGTCCAACCGGCCCAGCGGGCTCGGAGACCGAGGTCGGTGTCTTCGCAGTAGAGGAAGTAGTCGTCATCGAAGCCGCCGGTTTCGTCGAGCATCTTGGCGCGATACATCGACGCCGAGCCGCTGGCGAGGAGGACCTCTTCCTCAACAGAAAAGCTGATCGACGACTCACCGTGGCCGCGCTGTTTGCTGGTGCCGTCGGCGGCGATGAGCATGCCAGCGGAGTCGAGTTTGCCGGCGGCGCCGTGGAGCTTGACTTGCGATGCGGCAGAGCCGGCGTTTTCGTTTCTAGTCAGCGCGTCGACCAGGGCGGCGATCCAGTCGGGGTCGGAGGCGGCGTCGTCGTTGAGTACGGCCAGGAAGTCGCAGGGGGCTTCTTTGTAGGCGCGATTGACGGCGGCGCCGAATCCGATGTTCGAACCGGGATGGAGAATGGTCACGCCGTCGCGGGGGATCGACGCGGGCCAGGACGCCGCGACCTTTTCACACCCGCTGTTGTCGACAATCACGATGCGTAAATTCCGATAGGTCTGGCCCCGCAGGCT
>VFZQ01000495.1 GCA_016871135.1 Acidobacteriota bacterium
CCGTCCAGCGCCTTCTGCGTCAAGCGAGACATCGGCCCGGGGATTTCGTTCGATACCACCGAGATCACGCCACGCCCGCCGAGCGAAATCAGAGGAATCGTGATCGAGTCGTCGCCGCTCAGCACCGCAAAGCTTTCGGGCACGTGATGCACGACAGCCGCCATCTGCGAGATGTTGCCGCTGGCTTCTTTCACGCCGACGATGTTGTTGATCGACGCGAGCCGTTTCAGAGTCAACGGTTCGACATTAATGCCCGTGCGGCCCTGCACACTGTAGACAATGATCGGTAGCTTGGTCGACGCCGCGATCGCCTTGTAGTGGTGGTAGAGGCCTTCCTGCGTCGGCTTGTTGTAGTAAGGCGTGACGCTGAGCAAACCGTCGGCGCCGATCGCTTCGATCTCGCGCGCCAGTTCGATCACCTCGGCGGTGTTGTAGCCGCCCGCGCCGGCCAGTACCGGGACTTTGCCCTTGGCTTCCTCGCAGGTGATCTCGACGACGCGCAGGTGCTCGCGGCGCGTGAGCGTGGGGCTTTCGCCCGTCGTGCCGCAGGGCACCAGAAAGTGAATCCCGTCATCGATCTGCCTCTTCACCAACGCGCGCAGCGTGGCTTCATCGAGACTCTGATCCTTCTTAAACGGCGTGACAATCGCAGTGCCGCATCCAGTGAACATGTACCACCTCTCAGTTGAATAGCGTTTCGCTAAATTCGTAGAATCCTTTTTTCCCAACAATCCACTTGGCCGCTTGGAGCGCGCCGCGCGCGAAGCCTTCGCGGCTGCGGGCGGTGTGGCGAAGAGTTATCGTATCAGCAGCCGAGTCGAAGCCGATCTCGTGCGTGCCGGGCACGCGCCCCGCGCGGTTCGACGACACGTCGATGTTTCGTGGATACCCGGCCTTCTTCATGTCGTCGACAAGCTTCAGCATGGTGCCCGAAGGCGCATCTTTTTTGGTATCGTGATGAATCTCCCACGCCCACGCGCCATACTCCGGTTGATTGGCCAGCAGCTTCGCGGCTTCCTGCAACAACCGCGAGAAGACGTTTACGCCGACCGAGTAATTCGGACTCCAAACCGCCGCGCTGTTGCTCGACTCCACGGCGGCCTTTACTTCATCCAAGTGCTTCAACCAACCGGTGGTGCCGATGACAACCGGCGCGCCAATCGCCGCGAGCTTGATGGCGTTCGACACAGCCGCTTCGGGCGTCGAGAACTCGATAGTCGCATCGATCCCAGAAAAGTTCGCGGCCGTGATGCCTTCGCCGTTCGCGTTGTTATGCACATCGAGAATCAGCGCGACCTCGAAGCCGTACTCGGGTGCGAGTTGTTCCAACATGCGGCCCATCTTGCCGTAGCCGACCAGTGCGAGTTTCATGCGTCAAACACCTTTTCATCGAGCGTCACGAAGAACTCGTCGTGCAGCGCCTTCACCGCGCGTTGCAGGTCCGAGTCGCTTACGATCAGGCTCAAGTTTAGTTTCGACGCGCCCTGCGTGATCATGCTGATGTTGATATCACGAAGCGCGCCGAACGCGCGAGCGCCGAGGCCTGGCGTGTCGCGAATGTTGTCGCCGACCAGGCAAACCAACGACTGCGTGTTGTCGGTTGTGACTTCGGCGATCTTGCGCAGGTCCGTGCAGATCTCGTCCAGATGCGATGTGTTGTCGATGGTCAGCGAGACGCTGACTTCCGAGGTTGTCACCATGTCGACGGGCGTCTGGTAACGGTCAAAGACATCGAAGATCCGTTTCAGAAATCCGTGCGCCATCAGCATGCGAAGGCTTTGGATATTGACGATGGTGATGTTGCGCTTGCACGCGATCGATTTCACGGGATTGGCGCACGGCACCGCTTCGGCGACGATGCGAGTACCGGGATTTTCGGCGTTGCGCGAGTTGAGGATCAGCACCGGAATGTTCTTCTCGACCGCGGGAACAACCGTCGCCGGATGCAGCACCTTCGCACCGAAGTAGGCCAACTCCGCCGCCTCGCCGAACGAGATCATCTTCACGCGATGGCCACCGGGCAAAATACGCGGATCACACGTCAGCATCCCGTCTACGTCGGTCCAGATCTGAATCTCTTCCGCACCGATGCCCGCGCCCACAATCGACGCCGAGAAATCGGAACCGCCGCGGCCGAGCGTTGTGGTGAAACCGTCCTGCGTCGAACCGATGAACCCGCCCATCACAACAACTTTGCCTTCCAGCGCGAGCGGCTTCACGCGTTCGTCGAGCTTCGCGTAGCTGCGCGAGAAGAGCGGCGCGGCTTGGGTGTGACGGCGGTCGGTGATGATCACTTCGCGGGCGTCGACATGCACGCCATTCATACCGAAGTGCCGGAATGCGGTGGCGACGATGCGTGACGACAGGCGCTCGCCGTAGCTTGAAATAAGATCGACGTACTGCGCCGGAAATTCGCCGAGTCCGGCGAGTTCGTCGAGGAACGCCGACAACTCTTGAAAGTGCGACTCGATGAAGCCCGACAGCGGCGCCCAGTCTTCCGCGCGGCAGGCTTGGCGCGCTTCGTTCAACGTGTAGGCCGCAAGTTCTTCGAGCAAACGGGCGGCTTCGGCGCGTTCGCCCGCGCAGGCCTTTTCGGCCAGCGCGAGCAAACGGTTTGTTGTCTTGCCCATGGCCGATACGACGACGGCGGGTTGTCGATCGAGGCGGGCCTTGACGATCGCGGCGACGCGCTCAATCGCCACGGCGGATTCGACGGACGTACCGCCGAATTTCATGACGATCATGGCTACAGCAGCCCTTCCGAGTGCATGAGCTCCCCGTTCAACACAGCCGCGCCGGCGGCGCCACGAACGGTATTGTGGCCGAGCGCGATGAACTTGTAATCGAACACCGGGCACTCGCGCAGGCGGCCGACAAACACGGCCATGCCGCGCTCGCGCTCGACATCGCGCCGCGGTTGCGGGCGATCCTGCTGCTCCATGTAGATGACAGGCCGCTTGGGAGCGCTCGGCAAATTCCGGTGCTGCAACACGCCCTGGTAGCGATCGAAGGCCGCACGGATGTCGGCGGGCGAGGGCTTTTTGGCGAACTGCACCGACACGGTCGCCAAGTGGCCGTCGAGCACGGGTACGCGGTTACAGTGCGCGCTCACCGTCGCGGCGAGCGGCACGAATTGACCGCCGGCGATGTCGCCCAAAATCTTCTGGGTCTCGGTCTCCAGCTTGTCTTCTTCGCCACCGATGTAAGGAACGACGTTGGCGTTGATGTCCACCGAAGGAACACCAGGATAGCCAGCGCCGGAGATCGCCTGTAGGGTGGTGACGATCACGCGTTTGATCCCGAACGATTTGAGCGGATCGAGGGCCATCGTCAACACGACCGTCGAACAGTTCGGATTGGTGACTACCATCCCATCCCAACCGCGCGTCTGCTTTTGCCGTTTCGCGATCTCCAAATGCGCCGCGTTGATCTCGGGCACGAGCAGCGGCACGTCGGCGTCCATGCGGTGGTTCTTGCTGTTCGATACGACCAGATGCCCCGCGCGCGCGAAGGACTGCTCGATCTCGGTGGCGACGCTCGAATCGGTGGCACTGAAAACAAGCTTAGGCGCGTTGCCCGGCTTGCACTCGTCGACCAGCAGGTTCGCGGCCGCTTCGGGCATCGCGCCTTCCAACCGCCACGATGTCGCCTCGCTGTATTTTTTGCCCGCGCTGCGGTCGCTTGCACCGGCCCAAGCCAGCTCGAACAGCGGATGATTCTGGAGAAACTTCACAAAGTGCTGGCCCACCATGCCGGTGGCGCCAAGCACGCCTACTGGGATCTTCATTCCTATTGCTTTCCTTCTTCGATGAGTTGTGCGACGAGCTGCGTGTACAGCCCGGTGGCCTTGATGAGATCGGCCTTGGGGACACGTTCCATGCTGGTGTGGGCGACGTGAATCGTGCCCGGGCCCAGCAGGAGCGGCTTGCCCCAAGCGCCGTCAAAGGCCGGAATATCGGTGGTGTACTTCATCACCGCCGTTTCAAAACCTGGCCGCGACTCCATCAGAATCGCGGGGATACAGAGAACTTCGTTGGCGTCGGCGAGGCCCTCGCAGGCGTTCGCGATCGCAGCTTTCACGGGCGCGGGATCGTCGACGAGGCGAATCAACAACTCGGCCTTGGCGTGATCAGCGATGACGTTTGGCGCGCGGCCGCCCGAGATCGCGCCGATGTTCAGCGTCGACGGACCGAGCACCCGGTGCACCGGCCAGTCGATGGCACGGATCTTCGCCAGTGCATCGAGCAGCTTATTGATCGCCGACTCGCCCAACTCCGGATATGCCGAGTGCGCCATACGCCCGTGCGCGACGATCTCATAGCGCAACGCGCCTTTCGATCCGAGGGCGAGCTTGCACTCGGTCGGTTCGCCGTTGATCAGATACTTCGAACCGCGCGGATGCTTCGCCATGAAATAGGCACCGGCCGAGTTACGCTCCTCGCCAACAACGAAGAGCAACGCGAAGCCGCGCGTGCCGGCGGCGAGCAGATTTTCAGCCGCCTTGACCATGCAGGCGATGATGCCCTTGACGTCGCACGCGCCGCGGCCGTGAACGAATTCGTCGTCTTCACTCGATGCGAAGAACGGCGGAACCGTGTCGAGGTGCGTCGACATCGTGACGATGGGATCGCCAAACATCGCAAGCACGTTGTTGCGGTTCGGCTCGACTTCGATCAACTCGGCCGTGCCGCCGTACCGCTCCGCCAGCGGCTGCAAATGGTTGAAAAGCCAATCGCCGACGGCCTTTTCGTTGCCGGTGATGGATTCGATGTCGATGAGTGCGCGGGTAAGCTCGAAGACGTTCATGCAGTCCTTTGGACTTCGAGTAGAGAGCGCGCGTAGAA
>VFZQ01000496.1 GCA_016871135.1 Acidobacteriota bacterium
ACGGCCAGGGCACAACCTGCGAGAGCGATGTGGCCGGGGCGAGCAACCGCACGATACGGCCGCGGCGGGAAACTTGCGCGACCGGACGCGGTGTCGGCTGCGCCGCGGTGCGATTGCGCGCGCCTAGAAACTCATCCGGAAGCGTGCGCGCGACGAACGTGCCGGAGCCGATGCGGCCTTCCAGATAGCCTTCGGCGAGGAGTTGTTCAAAGGCCGCAAGTACGGTGTTGCGGCTGATGCCGAGTTGACCGGCGAACGTACGGGTCGAAGGAAGTTTGGTGCCGGGTCCAAGCCGGCATTTGCTTACGATGGCCGTGCGCAGTTGTTCATAAAGCTGCAGGTAAATTGGCAGGTCCGACGCGGGATCGAATTGCAGCAGGAGGTCGGACGCGACGAAGGTGTAGCCTCCCATGGTCCATTGTGCCGCATGCGAGGACGGTGCGGCGCAAGTGGCACCGTGCAAACCGCCGCAAGTGGTACTAACGCCCTTGGAAGCGCGCTTTGCGTTTTTCGATGAAAGCGGCGACGCCTTCCCGGAAGTCATCCGAGGAAATGCAGGCTTTTTGATTCACGGCTTCGGCGTCGAGTGCGTCGGCCAGAGTGCCGCGTTCGCCGATGTTGAGTGCGTGTTTGATGCCGGCGAAGGCCAGCGAGGGACCGTTGGCGAGTCGCGCGGCGAAGTCGGCGACGGCGCTGTCGAGCGCGGCGTCGTCGACAACGCGATTGACGATGCCGAGTTCGAGGGCGCGCGCGGCGTCGACGATATCGGCGGTCACCATCCATTCAAAGGCCCGCGCGTAGCCGATCATGCGTGGCAAGAAGTACGTTGAGCCGCCGTCCGGCATCAGCCCGATGCGCGCGAAGATCTGGCCGAACTTCGCCGTCTCGCTGGCGATGCGGATATCGGCGGCGAGTGCGTAGTTGCAGCCGATGCCAACAGCCACGCCGCGCACTTTCGCGATGACGGGTTTCGGCATTTCGCGCAGCACTTTTATCGTCGGGTTTGTGTAGGCGCGCAGGTATTCGGCGACATCATCGCGGGGATCGATGCCGGCCTTGAGGTCGGCGCCGGCACAAAAATCGGCGCCAGCGCCGGCGAGAACCAGGACTTTTGAGTCGTCCGAACCGGCCTCGAGCACTGCGTCCTTCAGGGCCATCGTCATCTCAAGATCGACGGCGTTCTTGCGCGCGGGTTGGTTGAAGGTGATCGTGGTTATGGGACCTTCGCGGGTAACGAGGAGCTTCGACATAGCTTTGCTGAGTGTATCGCGCTATATCAAGCGCGCGGCGATTCTCGCGGCAGCGCCGGCGAACGGATGCGCCGAAGCATGGTCGCGCGCGGCCGCGCCCATGGCCGGCAGGCCGGCGGAAACCAGGCGTTGCAGCGCGGGGAGAAATCCGGACCGTGTCGTCATCGCGCCGAACGCTGGCTCCATTAGAGCAGCGGCGCCGGCGTGCGAGAGCGTGAGCGCGGGCAGTCCGGCTTGAAACGCCTCCATCAAAGTTAGTCCGTAGGACTCATGCTTCGATGGAAAAACGTACAAATCCGCCGCGCCGAAGGCCTCGCGCTTGCGCTGTCCGTGCACGTGCCCGGCGAAGATCACCTTCGTCTTTCGAAGCCGGGCGGCCTTGGCTCGCAGGCTGGCTTCGTGCCGCGCGCCTTGCATATAGGCCGCGGCGCCGCAAACGAAAACGTACATCGGCCGCGCGGGGAAGTTACGCTGCTGTTCCCACGAGTACAGAGCGTCCAGCAGTAATTGCTGATTCTTCTCCGGTGACAGACGGCTTAGCGTGAGCATGACAAAGGCGTCGCGCGGAATGCCGAACGCGTCGCGCGCGGCATCGCGAGGCGCGGGCGGTTCGCTGTCGGGAGGCGCACCCCACGGCACCACGTCGATCTTGCCGGAGTTGATGTGAGGGTACGTTTCGAGAATCGTTTGCTTAACATCCGGCGCGGGGACGATGTGCGCGACGGAGTAATCAAGGCAGTCGGCCTGTTTGTCAAAGATGAGGTTGAGTATGTCGGGAAACATCCAGCCGAACGCGGCGTCAAGCTTCACCAGCGTGCGCGGCGAGACGAGGCCCTTTGCATACATGGAGGCGATGTAGGCCACGACATCGACGTGCCAGAGTGTGACGATCCGATAGCCTTGCGCGTGGAGCAGTTTGAAGTCCGGCCCCTCGGAGATATCGTTGACGAGCACGGCGGTCTTCCGAGGGTCGTGCTTCAGAATGAACTCGGTCGAGGCGTGGCCGAACTCGCGGCAGAAGCGCGCGTAAGCCTTTGTATCGAACGATGTGATCGCCGCGCCGGTGACGCCGCGCGGCTTGTACAACTCCAACTCAAATGGCCGCGTGCGCGCCCACTCGGCGCACAACATGTCACACACGGCGGCGCCGCCGCCTAGAGGCGCATGTTCGGCGGCGAACCCGCCGTGCGCGGCGGTGTAGATTACTTTCACCGGATGAACTGATCGACGAACGACTCGCCCAAACCAACTTCGATGTAATGCTTGCGGCACATGTCGATTTTCACGAAGACATCTTCGAAGCCCGTGTTTCGGCCCTGTTCGTCCACGTAGTACATGCAGCCGGAGATGTTGAAGAAGGTAATCATTTCGTCGGCTGAGTCGACGGTTAACGTATGCGTTTCACCGGGCGGTTCGAACACATAGTCGCCGGCGCGGGCCACCCAGTCGTGCTCCAGGTAACGCCAACTCCCCTTGATCACGTAGCCGTGCACGGGCGCGGGATGGCGATGACGGCTGAGCACGCCCGCCTTGCACACGCGCAGCAGATTGCACCACTGGCCTTGCAGCGTGTTCAACATCAGAGGGCGAAACCAGACGTTCGGCGCTTGCGGAACCCAGATGCGTTCGTCGTCGGGCACAGCGGTCGTAACGATCTGCTCGGGAGAAAGAGGATGAGTGGATTGGGACATTTGGCTCACATGGCGGAATAGCCGCCGTCGATCGGCATGACGGCGCCGGTAATAAACGACGCCGCATCGGAACACAAGAATAACACCAGCGGCGCGATCTCTTCCGGTTTACCCCAGCGCTTGAGCGGACAGCGCGCGAGAATCGGCGCGGCGAGTTCGGGGTTGTCCTGCAGCGCTTGGGTTAGCGGTGTTGCGATCCATCCCGGCGCCACGGCGTTGACGCGGATGCCATCGGCGGCCCACGCGACCGCGAGCGATTTCGTCAACTGCGCGATCGCGCCCTTCGACGCCGTGTATGCGGGCACTCGCGGGCTACCGAAGTAGCTCCACAGCGATGCGATGTTGACGATGGCGCCGTTTGAGGCGGCTAGTTTTTCTTTGGCCGCGGTTGCGATGCGCATCGCGCCGGTGAGATTCACGTCCATCACCTGTTGAAAGACATCGATGGAAAATTCGGCATCGCGGCGAATGATGCCGGCGGCGTTGACGACGGCATCGATGCGGCCGAGACTTGCTACGAGCGCGACGCACGCGGCGGTATCGGTGACATCAAGCGATGCGAAGTGAATGCCCGGTTCGGCGGCGGGAAGCGCGCCCAATCCGGCGGCGGTTACGTCAGCGCCCGATGCCGCAAATGCTCGCGCGATGGCAAGGCCGATTCCCGACGTCCCGCCGGTGATCAAAATACTGCGTCCAGAAAAAGAGAACATGGATCTAATCAGAGTAATCGATGAGCATTGAAAAGATCCGAGAGTCCTACACATTGTCCGAGTTGCGCGAGGAGGTCGCGGGCGCCGATCCGATCGCGTTGTTCGCGGAGTGGATGAACGCGGCGCTCGCCGCCGATATCGCCGAACCCAATGGAATTGCGCTTGCGACGGCTCCCGCGAGTGTGCGCATAGTGCTGCTGCGCGGGTATGACGATCGCGGCTTCGTGTTCTACACGAACTACGAAAGCGCCAAGGGCTTGGAGATTGCCGCCGATCCACGCGCCTCCTTCGCAGTTTGGTGGCAGCCTCTGCACCGGCAGGTTCGAGTAGCGGGACGGATCGAAAAAGTCAGCGCCGAGGAGAGCGATGCCTATTTTGCAAGCCGGCCGCGGGGGCATCGCATTTCGGCGTGGGCGTCACCGCAGAGCGCCGTCGTTGCCGATCGCGCGCAACTCGCCGCGGCCGAGGCCGCCATCGAAGCGCGCTTTCCCGGCGACGTTCCGCGCCCGCCGCACTGGGGCGGCTATCGCCTTGTTCCGCACGAGATCGAATTCTGGCAGGGCCGCGAGAATCGACTGCATGACCGGCTGCGGTATCGGCGCGAAGATGGTGGCTGGCGGCGCGAGAGGCTTGCGCCATAATGAAGTTGCATGCCGGAGTGGAAACTGGAAGTGCTACAGGGTTTCGAAGAGGCCGAGCGCCGCGACCGTGAAGAGATGTGGGCGATGACGCCGAATGAACGGATGGCGCTGCTCGCGGAATTGCGAAGGAGTGGGTATGGCGACGGCCCAGATGAAACCGCATTTCCTGGAATTCTCGAAGTGTCTCGACTCGCATGACGTTCGATATCTCTTGATCGGCGGATCGAGAAAACCAAGAGCGTACTGAATCGAAATGCTCTAACCGATCCGCGGAATCGCTTTCGAAGAAGCGTGGCCGAATCGTGTGTATTGGGAAGACGGTGAAATTCGGATCCCCGTCATTGGCCTCGCGGAGTTGCGGCGCAACAGAGCGGCTTCGGGTCGGACGCAGGATCTTGCGGACTTAGAGCATCTGCCGCCTTGCGGCTAACTACGCGCTAGGCGGCAATTCTCGCCGCACCATCGAATCGACGATATCGACGAGCGCGTCGACCTTGGCGCCGATTGAATCGACACGCTCAGACAAGCGGTCTAGCCCGCA
>VFZQ01000497.1 GCA_016871135.1 Acidobacteriota bacterium
TTGGTCCTCGTCGGGTTGGATTCTGTTCTTGGCGGAACGTCTTCTAACCCTACCAGGACCTTGCCTCTCTTCTTTCAGAGCCTAATTTGGACAGGCGTGTTCGCCCACCCAAGTCCTCCTGCCCGAGATCTCATATCAGACGTTCACCTACCCAGGCGACGAAGAGGCGCTCGCGGCGTTGAAGTCCGTGCCGGGCGCTGGCCCCGTGCTCACGTGGCTGCAGGAAAATTTCACTGAGCAGATTACGTACCTCAACAACAACGAGCAACACATCCGGGCGACGAAAGAAAGCTACCCGTCGTTGTTCGCCATGATGGAGCGCTGCTGCGAAATCCTCTCCTGCCCGCTGCCCGAGTTGTACATCACTACGAATCCAGTTCTCAACGCTTACACCGCCGGCCAGCGCCGCACCTGCATCGTGCTCCACTCCGCGCTGATCGAATCGCTCACGCCCGACGAACTCTGCTTCGTCATTGGCCACGAAATTGGCCATATCAAGTGCGCGCACGGCCTCTATCGCCAGCTCGGCGATCTGCTCATCCGCTACTGGGACGTGCTCGCTTCCGTCGTTCCGATCCCCGGCATCGGCCTGCTCCGAATCCCGCTGTTGATCGCGTTCTGGGAGTGGTATCGCCGCGCGGAATTCACTTGCGATCGTGCCGCGCTACTTTGCGTGCAGGATCTCGAACCCTCTCTTCGTGCGCTGGCCAAACTCGCTGGCTCGGTCAAAGGCTACGAAGACGAATTGAATCTCGAATCGGCGATGCAGCAGCACGCCGCCCGCGGCGAAGTGAACAAGCTGGTGCTGGTCGTGTCGATTCTTGAGAACGCATCGAACACGCATCCCTTCGTCCCGGTGCGATTGAAAACGCTCAAGGAATTCGCCGCCAGCCCCGAGTATGCTCGCATTCTTTCGGGGGACTACAAGCGGGACGTTCTCGGTCTTCACGAAGGCGGTGAGCGCGTGAAATGCGGCTGCGGAACGCTCGTCAACTCCAAGCTCGCATTTTGCCCGCAGTGCGGCCGACCGCTGGGCCAACCCGCCGGCCCCTCCGCCTGCGTGCAATGCGGAACGCCACTCCCGCCGGAAACGAAATTCTGCCCCAAGTGCGGTGGCAAACAACCCGCGGCCGAAGCGCCCCAACAAGACGCACTGTCCAAATTCAAGAACACCGCGTCGAGCTTTTTCAAATAGCCGGCACTTCACTCGGAAAGCGATCGGAGTCGCCAACTAGCGAGCGAGACCGGAACCGCGCCATAATTTACCAATGAATCCGGCACTCGAATCGCCACTCAGCGCGCTTGAACAGCGCGTGCTCGGCGCGCTCATTGAAAAGGACATGGCGACTCCCGAATACTACCCGCTCTCGGTCAACGCGCTCATGAATGCGTGTAATCAGAAGACCAGTCGCGAACCCGTCAGCGCCTACGACGAAGACACCGTCCGCGAAGGGCTCGGACAACTCGAAGAGCGCGGCTTCGCCGAAGCGCGCTTTGATTCGCGCGTGCCGAAATACGGTCACCGCGCGTCTTTCGGACTGAATCTGAACAATCGCGAGTTGGCTCTGATCTGCGTATTGTTGCTGCGCGGTCCGCAAACATTGAATGAACTGAAGGATCGCTGTCAGCGCATGTACGCCTTCGACGACCTGGACGCCGTTGAAAACTCGCTGCGCAAATTGTCCGAGCGCGAGCACCCGCTAACCGTGTTCCTCGGCAAGCTTTCCGGCCAGCGCGAGCCGCGGTGGATGCATCTGCTTGGCGGCGCGTACGACGCATCGTCGTTCGCCGCGGCGACTGTCGCACTGTCCGACGTCCCGCGCGCGAATCCTAAGGTCGAGGAACTCGAGATCCGTGTCAACCAACTGGAAGCCGAATTACACGAGTTGCGCTCGCAGTTCGCCGCGTTCCGCAAGCAATTCGAGAACTAAGATGCGAACGATCCTATTCCTGGCAAGTGCCGCGATCCTCTGTGCCCAAGGCGAAACCTACATCCGCACGCACTACACCAAGTACGAGTACCGGATCCCGATGCGCGACGGCAAGCGCCTTTTCACCAGCGTCTACATCCCGAAGGATCAGTCGCAGAAGTGGCCGATGCTGATGAACCGCACGCCCTATAGCGTCTCGCCCTACGGTGTCGATCTCTACAAGACAGACCTCGGCCCGAACAAGGCGCTTGCTCGCGATAAGTACATCTTTGTTTATCAGGATGTTCGCGGCCGCAATATGAGCGAAGGCGAGTTCGTCAACATGACGCCGCATCGCGCTGCCAAGAACGCCGCTACCGATATCGACGAATCGAGCGATACCTACGATTCGATCGATTGGCTCGTAAAAAAGGTTCCAAACAATAACGGCAAAGTTTGTACCTACGGAATCTCCTACCCCGGCTTCTACACCGCTGCCGGCATGATCAATGCGCACCCAGCCCACGTCTGCGCTTCGCCGCAAGCGCCCATTACGGACTGGTTTACCGGTGACGACTTCCACCGCAATGGCGCGTTGTACCTTCCTCACGCGTTCAATTTTCTCGCCGGCTTCGGCAAGCCACGCCCCGAGCCTGTGCCGCCGCCAAAGAACACTCCGCGCTTTGAACACGGCACGCCTGACGGCTACAAGTTTTTCCTTCAGTTGGGGCCGCTCTTCAACGCCAACGAACGCTATTTCAAGAACACCGTCGCCTTCTGGAACGAGATGATGAAGCACGACACCTACGACGAGTTCTGGCAGTCGCGCAACCTGCGTCCGCACTTGAAAGCCATCAAGCCCGCGGTCATGACCGTCGGTGGCTGGTTTGACGCTGAGAATCTCTACGGCGCGCTGCAAGTGTTCGGCAACGTCGCGAAGCAAAGCCCGTCGACGACGAACCTGCTCGTCATGGGGCCGTGGCGTCACGGCCAATGGTCGCGTGATGACGGCACGCATCTCGGCTACATCAAGTTCGACGCCAAGACCAGTGTCGACTACGCCAAGAACATCGAAACTCCTTTCTTCGCGCATTACTTGAAAGGCAAGGGCGATGGCAAAATTCCCAAGGTGCAAGTATTTGAAACTGGCACGAATCAATGGCGCAGCTTCGAATCGTGGCCGCCCGCCGAATCGAAGGAACGCTCGATCTATCTGCACCCAAACGGCAAGTTGACGTTTGATGCCCCGCGCGAAACCGCCGCTTCCGACGATTTCATCAGCGATCCCGCCAAACCCGTTCCATCGCAATCCGACATCTCGATCGGCATGACCCGCGAGCACATGGTCGACGATCAGCGCTTCGCCTCCTCCCGCACCGACGTGCTGACCTTTCAGACCGACGTGCTCGATGAAGACCTTACGATAGCCGGGCCGATTCTGAACTCGCTTTTCGTGTCGACGACTGGCACCGACGCCGATTGGATTGTCAAAGTCATCGATGTGTTCCCCGATGCCCTGCCAACGCCCGACTACGACGGATCGAAGCCCGAAAAGCGCGCCCCGCCGATGGCCGGTTTTCAGATGCTCGTGCGCGGCGAAGTCTTCCGAGGCAAGTTTCGAAACAGCTTTTCTAAGCCAGAACCCTTTCAACCCGGCGCAACGACAAAGGTCGAGTACGGAATGAACGACATATTCCACACTTTCCGCCGCGGCCATCGGCTGATGATTCAGATCCAAAGTTCTTGGTTTCCGCTGGTCGATCGCAACCCGCAGAAGTTCATGCCAATCAACGAAGCGCGCGAGACCGATTTTCAAAAGGCGACGCATCGCGTGTACCGCCAGGCTAACGCTGCATCGCGCGTGATCGTGCGAGTGCTGAAGTAAAACTATGGTCCATCGAAGGTGACAATCGCGCTCCCGATCACTGAGCCATCCTCGATGTCCTGATCCGCCCATTTTTGAGAGCCTGATTCGGTGCGGGTCGCGTAGGGAAGCTCGCTCAAAAGGGTGGACAGAATCGCCGAGACTATGAAGGCGGTAGATGCAGTTGAAACCCACGGCATCGCCGTAGACACCTCCAATTGCTACGATAGAAGCAAATGCGCCGTTTCGCTCTTTTTACCTTTCTGGCCGCATCCATAAGCGCCCAGAGCCTGCAAGATTTCGAAAAGCGGATCACCGAGTTCACCCTCGCCAACGGACTCCACTTCATCGTCATGGAACGCCACGAAGCCCCCGTCGTGTCCTTCTACATGCACGTCGATAGTGGCGCCGCCAACGATCCCGCCAACGCCTCTTCTACCGCCCACATGTTTGAACACATGATCGGTAAAGGCACGGTTTCGCTCGGCACCAAGAACTGGCCCGAGGAAGAAAAGGCCTTGAAGGACGTCGAGAGCGTCTACGACAAACTCGAAGGCGAACGGGCCAAAGGCCGCCGCGCCGACAAAGCGCAAATCGAACGCCTCGAAGCGGAACTTAAGAAGGCAATCGCCAAGGCCGATAGCTTCGTCGATCAAAACGCTTTCACTCGCGAAATCGAACGCAACGGCGGCGTCGGCTTTAACGCATCGACTGCCCTCGACGCGACAAACTACTTCTACAGCCTCCCTTCCAACCGCGCCGAACTCTGGTTCGCGCTGCAATCGGAATGGACCGCCCGCCCCGTCTTCCGCGAGTTCTACAAGGAGCGCGATGTCGTCCGCGAAGAGCGCCGCATGCGTGTTGAATCCTCCGCCCAAGGCAAGCTCATTGAAGCGCTGCTGACCACCTCCTTCACCGCACACCCGTATCGCAACTTCATCGGTTGGGCCAGCGATATCGAAAACCTGCGCGCCAAGGGCGGGGAAGCGTTTCACAAGACTTACTACGTTCCTGCCAACATGTCCATCTCGATCGTTGGCGATATCAACGCG
>VFZQ01000498.1 GCA_016871135.1 Acidobacteriota bacterium
TTCCGTCAACCGTTCCCGCCGCCCCAGGTGCATATAGCTGAGAGCGTCCTGATTCAATCCCAGTTGGTGCAGGATCGTCGTATGAATATCGCGGAAGTGCATCGTTCGTTCGACCGCGCGAAGTCCGATCGCATCGGTCGCGCCGATCGCCTGGCCGCCCTTGATCCCGCCGCCCGCCATCCACATCGTGAAGCCAAGGTTATGATGATCGCGCCCAACGGTTCCCTGCGACTCCGGCGACCGCCCGAATTCCCCGCCCCACAACACGAGTGTCGAATCGAGCAACCCTCGCTGCTTCAAATCCTTCATGAGCGCCGCCACCGGTTGATCGGTGTGCGACGCCATGCGCAGATGATTCTCTTCGATATCGCCGTGCGCGTCCCACTGCATGTTGCCGGGGCCGCCGCCGCTGACGACGCAAGTGAATCGCACGCCGCGTTCGACCAACCGCCGCGCCAGCAAACACCGCCGTCCGTAATCGTCGGTCGACGCTTTGCCCACGCCATACATCTCTTTCGTCGCTTCGGTTTCCTTCGAGAGGTCGAACGCCTCGGGCGCTTCGGCCTGCATGCGGAAGGCGAGATCGTACGCGGCAATGCGCGCTTCAAGTTCCGCATCGCCGGCCTTCATGCCGGCCTCGTTCATGCCGCGCAGGAAATCGAGCGTCTCCTTGCGCTGGCTCGACGTGACGCCATTCGGGAAGTCGAGATTCAATACGGGTTTGGCGCCGCTTCGTAACATCGTCGGCTGATAAACCGCGGGCAAAAATCCTTGCGTATACATCGGCTGGCCCGCTTCGAGCGCGCCCTTCGGATCGGGCAGCACGCAGTAGGCCGGCAGCGATTGGTTTTCCGTGCCGAGCCCGTAGATCACCCACGCACCCATGTTCGGGAAGCCGGGCAAAATGCGTCCCGTCATCAACTGATACTGCGCCGCTGAGTGGACCACCATGTCGCCATGGACGCCGCGCAGAATCGCGAGGTCGTCGACGACCCCGGCGGTGTGCGGAAAAAGATCCGACACTTCGAGCCCGCTCTTGCCGTACTTCTTAAACGTCCGCTTGGTGCCCAGCAGCTTCGCGTTCGGAGATACGAACTGATACTTTGCTTCGCCGAACTCCTTGGGACGCGGCTGCCCGTGCAGTTGATTCAGCAACGGCTTGGGATCAAACGTCTCGATGTGGCTAGGCCCGCCCGCCATGAACAGAAAGATCACCGATTTGGCTTTCGCCGCGGCGTGCGGAGCTTTCGGCGCCAGCGGGTTCTTCACCGCCGCCTGTGCGTCGAGCGACGCCATCGCCATCGCGCCGAAACCGCAGAATGCGTCGGCGATAAATTCACGCCGGTTGCGCGTCGGACAACTATGTTCGGCCATATCGATTACTCCACGTACTGAAATGCGTTTAAGTTGAGGACCGCCAGCGCGAACTCGCGCAGGCGCGACGAATCGGCGAGAAATTTCATGCCGAGCGATCGTTCCGATTCCGTGGGCCCGCGGCCCGCCGCCAGTTCAAACGCACGGGTAACGATCTTCGCCGGATCGCTGCCGGCCTCCTTCGTCAGCCGCGCCGCCAAGCCCTCGGCCATCAGATTCGCGAAGTCGCCATTGAGCATCTCGAGCGCTTGCGGAGCGTGCGTGCTCGACTCGCGGCGCGCGCACGAAATCTGCAAATCCGGCGAGTCGAACGCCTCCATCATCGGCAACCGCAGATTGCGCTTGGCGATCAAATACACGCTGCGCCGGTTGTGCTCCGCCTTATCGGGATTCACCACCCACTGGCTCGGCTTGTAGAGCAGATTGATCAGCTCTTTGTCGACGGGGACGATGATGCTCGGCCCGCCCAGCTTCGCGTTCAACTTGCCCGACACCGCAAGCATCGCATCGCGCAACTCCTCGGCTTCCAATCGGCGCCGGCTCGCGTGCCACAGCAGTTTGTTCTCCGGGTCTTGTGCGGACGCTTTGGCAAACTGCGGCGAGTCGTAACTCTGCTTCCATGTGTTCGACATGAGCAGCATCTTGTGCATCGGCTTCAAACGCCAGCCGCCTTTGACGAATTCGTTGCCGAGGTAGTCAAGCAGTTCCGGATGCGTCGGTCGAAGTCCCATCTTGCCGAAGTCGTTCGGCGTCGCGACGATGCCGCGCCCGAAATGCCAGTGCCAGAGACGATTCGCCATTACACGAGCTGTTAGAGGATTCGCCGGATCGGCCACCCACTCCGCCAGTTTTGAGCGCGGGTTTTCAGGCAGCGTCTCGCGTTCCGGTGTCCCATCGGCCAGCAGCACGCCGAGCGGCCGCGCGCCGACCTTGTCCTTTGGCCGCGTGTATTCGCCGCGTTCCAGCAAGTGGATCGGCGTCTGCTTCTTGAAGTCGTTTTCAACGGAAAACAGCGCCGGCAGCGGCGTCGGCAGTTTGTCCGTCAACGCTTCGAGCTTCTCTTCGAGCGCCGTCAACGCCGGGCCTTCCTTGCCCTTCATCTCTGCCTTGACTTTGCGGATCTCCGTTTCGGTGGCCTTGGAAAGCTCTTTGTGTTTGTCTTGTTCTTCTTGGGAGGCCTTGACGATGTCCTTGTCGTGCGTCGCGGCGAAGTAGGCCTGGATGCGGTAGTAGTCGGATTGCCGGAACGCATCGAACTTGTGATCGTGGCAGCGCGCGCAGCCAAGCGTCACGCCAAGAAACGCCGCGCCGACAATGTTCGTCATCTCCGTCAGAACTTCGGTCCGTGAGCTTGCGACCTCTTGATTACCCGCGTTCTTTCGCAACGGCCCCATGCGTTGCAGACCGGCGGCCACGCGCAGCGAATCGTTCTTGGCGTCGAGTTCGTCGCCCGCCAGTTGTTCAATGATGAACCGGTCGTAGGGCTTGTCGGCGTTCAGCGATTCGACAACGTAGTCGCGAAAGCGCCATGCGCCGTTGCGATGGTTGTCGTATTCGAAACCGTCCGTTTCGGAAAACCGCACGACGTCGAGCCAATGTTGCGCCCAACGTTCGCCGTACTGCGGCGACGCGAGATAGGCGTCGATCACTTTCTCCCACGCATTCGGCGCGCGGTCGTCGACGAACGCCGCAACCTCGGCGGGCGACGGCGGCAGGCCGCGCAGCGCAAACGACGCACGGCGGATCAACACGCGGCGGCTGGCTTCAGGAGCGGGCCGCAGTCCTTCCTTAGTGAGCTTTTCGAGTACGAACGCGTCGATCGGATTCTTCGCCCAGGCCTTGTCGGCAACGGCTGTGAACGCAGGCACGGCGGGCGTCGAACGCGGCTGGAACGACCAGTGCCGGCGTTCGACGGCGGTGTAGGTTCCCAGCGGCGCCGTCGTCTCCGCGAGCATCTGCGCCCGCACCAAAATGCAAAGGAAAAGCGCCGTCTGCTGAGTTTTCATGGCTGTCCGTGATTATATAAGAGTCATGTTTCGGAATTCCATCCTCCTTGCCGCTCTCGCGCTCACCGCGCTCACCGCCGCCGAAAAATCCGGGCTCGATCCCGCCGCCCTCGCCCGCATCCCGAAGCGCATGCAAGAGCTGGTCGATCAGGGCCAACTCGCCGGCGCGGTCACGCTCGTGCAGCGGAACGGAGTCGCCACGGGCATCGAAGCGGTGGGCTGGGCCGACATCGAGGCGAAGAAGCCGATGCGCGCCGATACGATCTTCCAAATCATGTCGATGACCAAACCGTTCGTCGGAACGTCGATCATCATGCTCGCCGACGAAGGGAAGCTGTCCATCTCCGATCCGGTCGAGAAACACCTGCCCGAATTTCGCGGCCAAATGCTCATCGCCGCGCGCAACGCCGACGGTTCCGTGCTGATCAAGAAACCCGCGCGGCCGATCACAATTTTCGACCTCATGACGCACACCTCCGGCATGTCCTACCTGCCGCCGGCGGGCATCGCCGAGCTGAACCAGCGCATGCACTACAAGCTCGCCGACGCGACCCTTCTGTACTCCCAAATGCCGCTTGAGTTCGAGCCCGGTTCCAAGTGGCAGTACTCAAACCTCGGCATCGCGATCCTCGGCCGCATTATCGAAGTGCGCTCCGGCCTGGCCTTCGAGAAATTCCTCGAAACCCGCATCTTTGCCCCGCTCGGAATGAAGGACAGCCACATCTTCCTGCCGGCCGAAAAACACGCGCGCTTGGCCGCGATCTACCGGAAGACCGCGACGGGTCTCGAAAAAGCCGGACCCAGCATGCTCGGCGGCGACTCGATGAACTATCGGAAAGGCGCGGTCTACTCCGCGCCCGAGTGGGGCCTGTACACAACGGCGGCCGATCTTGCCGCGTTCTATCAGATGCTGCTCAACGGCGGCGTTGCCAACGGGAAGCGCATCGTTTCGAAGGCCGGAATCGACACGATGACCCGTAAACAGACCGGCGACCTCCGTTCCGGCCACATGCCGCACACCGCGTTCGGCCTGACCTGGGAGGTGATCGACGACCCGCGCGGCGAGTTGGCGTATCTCTCAACCGGCACATACGGCCACGGCGGCGCCTTCGGCACGCATGGCTGGGTGGACCGGAAGAAGAATATGGTCGGCGTCTACCTTGTGCAAATGACTGCCGTCGACGCCACCGGCAAGTACGCGTTCATGCAGATGGCGAATGCGGCCGTCGTTGATTAGTGCAAGACATTTACAACTTCCTGACAACTTCCACTGCCGTTCCGGCCTACGATGTCGTTATGAACGTCACAATGACATCCAAGACACTTCTACTGCTGACCGCCGCCGCCTGCTTCGCCGGTGACCCGCCCCAGACGATCTACGGCGCTGCGGGCGCCAATCCGGCCGCGATTCAATCCGCCGTTACGGCGTTCCAAACCGC
>VFZQ01000499.1 GCA_016871135.1 Acidobacteriota bacterium
GATGCGCAGCCACAACGGGCCGGTGACGACGCGTCGCACGGCGGCGATGACTTCGCGAAGTAGGCGTGTGCGATTCTCGAACGTTCCACCGTATTCGTCGCCGCGGTGATTGGAGAGAGGCGAGAGAAAGCTGTTGAGCAAATAGCCGTGCGCGGCATGGATCTCGATGACTTCGAAACCGGCGCGAATGGCGCGATCCGCTGCGTTCACGAACGCGGTGGTAATTTCGCCGATTTCGTCGACGGTCAGTTCGTGCGGGATCGGATCGCCCGGCCGAAACGGAATCGGCGAAGGCGCGACGGGCTGCCAACCGTTCGGCTGATCGGGCGGGATCACCGCGCCGCCATCCCAGGGAACGTGCGTGCTGGCCTTTCGCCCAGCGTGCGCGAGTTGAATCGCCGGTACGCTGCCTTGCTCTTTGATAAAGCTCGCGATTTCGCGCAACTTGGAAACGTGTTGCTCGCTCCAGATGCCGAGGTCGCCGTAGGAAATTCGGCCGCGCGATTCGACGGCGGTGGCTTCGGTCATGACGATTCCCGCGCCACCGACGGCGCGCGAGCCGAGGTGAACCAAGTGCCAGTTGGTGGCGAAACCATCGACCGAAGAGTATTCGCACATCGGCGAGACGGCGATGCGGTTGGGCAGTGTGACGCCGCGTGTGACGAGCGGCGTGAATAGAAGTGGTTCTGGCACTCGTTCTATTGCACCGCAAACTGGAGCGAGAAAATTTCCTGGCTGCCCGCATCGCGCAGCACCATCGGCTCGTCGTTCGGAGTGAGGCCGAGCCAGAATCCACCCTCGCCGGTTCGGCGAAGGGAGTTGAGGTTGGCGACTTCGACCGGTTCTTTGCCGTTAACGGCGATCCGCATGACGGACGAGTCGGCGCCGGTGAGCTTGACGAAGTACGCCGCCGGTTGCTTGCGCGACCAAAGGGGCCATGTAACCGGATAGTTTACCCAGTCGCGCCACACGCCTGTTTGGCGGTCAAGCAAGACGAGTTTGGAGTGATCCTGTCCCAGCGCCAATACGTAGCGGCCGTCGGGCGACCAGCGCGGCCACTGTAAGCCTTTGCTGCCCGGCACTGTTGATATCGCGCGGGTGGCGATGTCGATGATACGAATACCGGGGTTGATGGGATCCTTGTCGGCCGGATTGAAGGGGCAGGCGCCGAACATGATCGACTTGCCGTCGGGCGACCAAGAAGTGAAGCAGGCTTTGATGTCTTCGCCCGTAATGTACTGAATGTCGCCGCCGTTTGCCGGAATGATAACGGCGCGCGATCGCGTTACGATCGTCGCCAGCGACTTGCCGTCGGGGGACCAGGCGGGATGGGCGGCGCGCGGCGTTCTTTGAGTCAACTGAAGGAGATCGGAGCCGTCTGCGCGGCTCCGCCAGAGAATGCCGTCGGGATAGGAACGGTAGGCAAACCACTTGCCGTCGCGCGAGTATTCCCCGCCTTCGGCGCCGGCCGCTCCGGATACAAGAACGAACTGTTTCGAGGCGGCGTCGTGACGCACGAGTTCGCGGCGGCGATGAATGCCGACGAACAAGATGCCTCCGCGTGGATTGGGTGCGGCGGCGCGGCACTCCATGGGCCCCGTGGTCAGCGCGATGGGATCGGGCGAGGGCGTCTGCAGAAGGCCGTGGCGCTCTTTCAACGCCCAGATGGTCGACACACCGCTGCGGCTGGACTCGAATACATAATGCCGTCCGCCGGCGGTCCAATCGCCGCAACACGCCGACCCGGATTCGTTCCAAGCGCCGGGCAGTTTTTGGATGGCGCCTCCGCTGGCGGGGATCTCGTGGATTGACGTGTTTCGATGTTCTCGATGGAAGAGCGTGAAACGGATCTTGTCGCCGGAAGGCGACCAACGGGGCCATCGGGGAACGCCGTCGACTTGCGCGATTCGGCGAGGCTCGGAGCCGTCGGCATTGGCGATTAGGATCTCGTTGTCCCGTGTGAGCACGAGGCGAGTCTTGTCGGCCGACCAAGCGGCATCGAGCGCGCTAACGTTGGCGAGCCTGCGCGGCGCAGCACCGCTGACGGGCACGATCCAAAGGGGGCGTTCGCGGTAGCCGAACTCGGCGACGAGGAGTTCGGCGCCGTCGGGCGAAAGATGCACAAGCGTTGGATTCGGAACGGGTGTTGGGACTTGTGCCGGTTCGCCTTGGCCATCTGCGCCGGCCCGAAAGATGCCGTAGCCGCCCGGTACGACGGCGGTGAAGTAGATACGAGCGCCATCGGAGAGAATTGGCGTCGACCAGTTGTAGAAGTTGGTGAATTTTTGGCGTCCGTCGTTTGTGACTTGAAAGAACTTTGGCGCCAGGTCGGCTGTTCGGCCGGGAAGCCAGTACGCGGCGGCGGCGATCGCGATTCCCGAGGCCGCGGCGAATACTGGCCACCTCGGGCGTGGTATCGGCGCCGCCGCCGGTTCGAGGGCGAGCCGCCGCGATTGCCACCAAGCGTCGACCTCGCTCTGGTACGCATAGACCGAACTACGTTCCAGGTGCTCATGACGATGAACCGGGAGGCCCTCCGCTTGCTCCCAGCGCTGCACGGTTCGAACGCCCCGGCCAAGATGGGCCGCGATCTCTTTCCAAGAGCGGAGGATTTCTTCACTTTCCGGCACAAAAATATTGTAAGCAGAGTACGTCATTACGTGCCATGGGCTGTTTGGCAGGCAAATTCGCTTGGTGAACGCGCCGTCCGATGCCAGGATTACCCCATGACCCGTTTCCAATCTTTACTCACCCTGATCGCTCTTTCTTCCTCGCTCGCCTGGACACAGCCCGGATTTACGGCGCGCGATATCCGTGGAACGTACACCTTCTTTTTCGAAGGGACGGTGGTCCGCACAACTACAGGCCAACCGATTCCGATCGTCGCCATCGGCACGGTCATTCTTGACGGCGCTGGAAAAGCTAGTGGCAGCCGGTATGTCAACTTCGGCGGACAAGTCGTCCGCGAAACCGCGTCTGGAACCTACACAGTAACGCCGGATGGGTTTGGAACCATAACGATTGTCGCGGTTCCGAACGATGGCGAACCGCCTGTTGTCCCGCCGACCCAGGAGGTGTTCCACTTCATCGTGACCAATCGCAACGGCGGTCATGCGGTTAGTGCGAGCATCAAGGCGGGGAACGGACAGGACATCGGACTGGTGTCGATCGTCCGCGCGGTCTTTACTCGCCAGGAGTTACCGTAAACGCCAGCAGCACATTGCCGCCCATACCGCCGAAGCGCGCGTAACCGCTGTTGATGTAGAGCATGCCATTGGCGATAACTGGGCCGGGGCCGTCGATTGAACCGCCCCGGCCCTTGTGGCCATTCACGCCGTCGAATTCGCGCAGCGTATCGAAGTCCCAAAGCACCGCGCCACTCTCTGCGGAGTAGGCGCGCACGTGCCCGTCCATCGAGCCGGAAAAAATGACGCCGGGCACTGCGGTTAACGCGGCGGATTGAGCGGGGCTGCAACCGGGGATCGGCTTGGCGCAGGGCGCGGCTTCGGCTCGCCATTTCTGTTCGCCGTCGACGATGCGTAGAGCGGTGAGCCCACCACCGATGACGGGATCATAGAGATAGCGGCGAAGATCCGCGAGGTCCTTGGGAACGTTGCGCGTGAGTTTCATGTCGGAGACTGCCGCGTACACATTTTGAGAGTCGGCCGTCATGCCCCACTGCACGCCGCCATACAAACTGTCGCCGGTGCCGACCCGTTTTTGCCAAATGACCTCGCCGATTCGATCGGGATCAAATGCATGGACGATGCCCGATTTTTGACCGGCGACGAGGATCGTTTTCTTGCCGTTCGAGACGAGCATGGCGGGCGAGCCGTAGTCATAATCGGGACCTTTTTCTTCGGGGCAATTCGCGCCTCCAGCGACGCAAGCGCTCGAAAAAACGTCGTTGGCCCGGGTTTGCTTTACCCACTCGATGCCGCCTGTTTGCAGATGCAGCGCGATGACCGCGTCGCTCGTGTTTGTGGCGGGCGAGGAGTAATTGTTGCCGGTGGTGATGTAAAGACGGTTGCGAGCGGCGTCGACGGTTGGCGTCGACCAAACGCCCACGCCCGAAGGTCCGAATTTGCCGGGTTTGGTGGGCTTCGGCTCGTCGACAAGGAACGTCTTCCAGATCAGCTGACCGTCTTTGATTCGCAGTGCGGAAACGCTGCCGCGGAAGGTGCAGCACCCATAGCTATTGTTGATCGCGCGCGTCTCTTCCCAACTCGCAGCGGGCACGTAGGCGATGCCATTGTACACGGCGAACGCGGCGGTAAGACGCGAAGCTTCGTGATCTTCGACGCGTTTCTTCCAGATCAGCTTGCCGTCGCGGGTGTTGATGGCGTAGACCCAGCCGATCTGATCGGCGAACAACGCGGCGTTGCCTTCGATCCGTGGCGCCGTGCGTACGGCGCCGTTGGCTTGAAAGACCCAGTGGATGCATCCGGTCTTTGCGTTGAGAGCGTACACCGCGCCGGACGCACTGCCGGTATAGAGTACGTCGCCGATGATAGTCGGCTGCGCCATGGTGTTGATGTCGCCCGCGTGCGCGAATGCCCATTTCAGCTTCAGCCGCCTGACGTTGTCGAGCGTGATGCCCGAGTTGTTTTGGAAGCGCGTGTTCGTGCTGGACGGACTCCAACCGTTCCAAACCGGCTTTCCGTTTGTGAGGGGTGCCGTACCGCACATTGCCTCTTTTGCAGGCGTTTCAGTGATGTTGGATGTGCCGAGGTAGTTCGAGACGGCCTCGCGATCGGTGCGAGCCATCGTGTAAGCGATGGTCATCATCGCACCAAAATCGAGCGAGCGAAGAATG
>VFZQ01000500.1 GCA_016871135.1 Acidobacteriota bacterium
GGATGGAGGTCGGTGCGCGCCGGAAAAATGTACCACATGGATGTGCCCGCCGGCGTCGGCACGAATCATTTCGACGATCCTCCTTCCTGGGACCTGGCGGTCAGCCCACAAGGCGCCGAGGCAAGGACGGAAGGCGAAGGGCGCGTCATCAAGGGCGGCTGGAAATGGACGGCGTTCAAAGGCGACGGAAAAGATCAAGCCGACGATCGCGCCACCGAACTCGCCTTCGAAACAATGTCCCGCGGCGGCGGAAAACCGTGGTTCCTCGGTTTGGGTTATCTCCGCCCGCACGTGCCGCACATCGCGCCCGCGCGGTTCTTCGATCTCTACCCGCTTGAAACAATCAAGCCGGTCGTAAACCCTCCGGGTGATAGGGACGACATTCCGCTGGCCTCGGAGATCTCGATCAACACCCGCGCGAACGACATGGGGATGAACGAGGCCGACAAGAAGGAAGCTATCCGCGGTTACTACGCGTCCATCTCTTATATGGACTGGCAGGTCGGCCGTGTGCTCGACCGGTTGGAAAAGCTCGGCCAGGCACGGAATACGATCATCGTGTTCTGGGGCGATCACGGCTGGCACCTGGGCGAACATCACCGCTGGCACAAGCGTTCTCTGTTCGAAGAATCCGCTCGCGCGCCGCTTCTGATTGCGGCGCCCGGCATTCGTGGGGCGGGGAAGGCTTCAAAATCGCTGGTCGAGTTCGTGGATATTTACCCGACGGTCGCCGAACTAGGTGGCCTGCAAGCTCCAACGCGGGTCGAAGGCCAGAGCTTGGTCCCGCTGCTGAACAACCCCGCGCGCGCCTGGAAAAAAGCCGCCTTCACGCAGATGTTCGACGGCAAGGACATCACCGGCCGCTCTGTCGTCACCGATCGCTATCGATATATTCGCTGGACCGGCCCGCATCCGGACGAGGAACTCTTCGATCACGTCTCCGATCCGCACGAGTACACGAACTTGATTCGCAAGGCGGGGAGCGAAAAACTCCGGGCGCAAATGGCGGGGATTCTGGACGCGGGTTGGAAAGCTGCTCGCGCTTCGTGAAACAACTATCGGTTGCGGTGGACGCTCAACTCACCTACAATTTGTCGAAAGGCCGATGACGAACCGATCGCCGATGAATCCGCGGGCACATGGCATTCTTAACGCAATTGTCGAGTCTTATATTGAGACCGGCGAGCCGGTCGCCTCGCGCACAGTCGCGCGTGCCGGCGGCGGTCAGTTAAGCCCGGCGACGATTCGCAACGTCATGGCCGATCTCTACGACGACGGCTACCTCGCGCAGCCGCATACATCGGCGGGGCGTATTCCAACGCTGAAGGCGTTTCGCGCGTATACCGAGAAACTCTCGACGCGCCGCATGGCCGCGCCGGAGTTGCACCGCGTGCGCACCGAGTTACGGCGCAGCGGTACGGTTGAAGAGCGATTGGAACGAACCAGTCATCTGCTCACCGAAATGACGCACCATGTTGGAATCGCCGCGGCGATTCCAACCGACGCCCAGGCCCTGCACAAGGTCGAACTGGTCGCGCTCGCCGACCGGCGCGTGTTGATGATCGTCGAAACACAGGACCGCATCGTCCGCAATCGCGTCGTGTCGATGGACTCCGCCGTGGCGCAGGACGAGTTGCTGACGATTCGGAATTTTCTCAACGAGAACTACGCCGGATGGACGCTCGGCCGGATCCGCATCGACTTGCAGGCTCGTCTCGCCGAAGAACGCGCGCGCTACGATGTGCTGCTACAGCATCTGCAACGCTTCTGCGAGAAGGGGTTGCTTGAGATCGGCCTCGCGCCTGAAGTGCATCTGGAAGGCACATCGAACCTGGTCGGGCACGATCTCGCTTTCAGACGCGAGAAGTTGCGCGAGATCCTGCGGACATTCGAAGAAAAACAAAAGCTGCTGGATTTGTTGGAACGGTTTTTGGAGCAGGGCGATGGCTCGGTGGCGATTCAAGTGGGACTCGGCGACCTGCATCCGAGCTTGCAAGACCTATCCTTGATCGGCGTAACGGTGTCGCTGCCGTCGGGACTTTCGACGCGGGTCGCCGTGCTCGGGCCTCTGCGAATGAACTACGGGCAGGCGATGTCCACGGTGTTCCACGTGGGCGAAGCGATCCAGGCTGTTTCGGCCTAACCGCTGCGCTAAAATGAAGTCGTGAGCACGACTATGGACTTACCCGAAGACGCGGTGTCGATCTCCGGGGAAGCGGAAGCGGCGGCCGAGGCCATGCCAGCCGCGAACGCGGAATTAGAGACGTTGGCGCGAGAAAAGGCCGAGCTACAGGACCTGTTGCTGCGGCGTCAGGCCGATCATGAAAACTTCCGCCGCCGCATGGAAAAGGAACGCATCGAATCGTCCGAATACGGCGCGATGGATGCGTTGAAGGCGCTTCTGCCCGTGCTCGACGATTTCGAACGGGCGGTCGGTGTGGAATGCGGCGACAAGGAATATGCCCGAGGCATGGAGCTGATTTATCAGCGAACGCTCGATACCTTGAAAAAGTTGGGGCTCGAGGTGATGGTTGCCGAGGGCGCCGCGTTTGACCCGCATCTTCATCACGCGATCGAAATGGTGAGCGATACCGACGCGGCCGATCAGACCGTGCTCGGCGAGTTTCAGCGTGGCTACAACTTCAAGGGCCGGCTGCTGCGGCCGGCGCTGGTGCGCGTGGCGGTCAAGTGAGCAAACGCGATTATTATGAAGTTCTCGGCGTCGAAAAAAGCGCCGACGAAGGGGCGCTGAAAGCGGCCTACCGTAAGCTCGCCATGCAGTTTCACCCGGACCGCAATCCGGGCGATAAAGCGGCCGAAGAGAAATTTAAGGAAGCCGCCGAGGCCTATGGCGTTTTGAGCGATGCGCAGAAGCGCGGCGCCTATGACCGCTTCGGCCATCAGGGCGTGCAAGGCGCGGCGCAGCAAGGCTTCGATCCCGAGGCGTTCGGCGATTTCGGCGACATTCTCGGCGATCTGTTCGGATTCGGCGACATGTTCGGCGGACGGCGCGGCGGCGGTGAACGCCGTTCGCGCGCGCGGCGCGGCGACGATCTGCGCTACGACTTGGAGATCTCGCTCGAGGATACGATCCGCGGCATGAGCGCCGAGCTACAGATTCCGCGCGCCGAGAAGTGCCACTTCTGCAACGGTTCGGGCGGCGAAGGCGCCGACGGTTTGACGCAGTGCGTGACCTGCCGCGGTCGCGGCGAAGTTCTGCTGCAACAGGGTTTCCTCTCGATCCGCCAGACCTGCCGGACTTGCGGCGGGCGCGGCCAGTTGATCCGCAAGGCGTGCACGAAGTGCAAAGGGGAAGGCGTGCTCCGGTCGGAGAAAAAGCTGCGCGTAACCGTGCCGCCCGGCGTCGATAACGGCACGCGGCTGCGGCTCACCGGCGAAGGCCAAGCCGGAGCGAACGGCGCGCCCGCTGGCGATCTGTTCGTGGTGCTCAACGTTACCGAGCACCCCGTCTTTGAGCGCAAGGAGAACGAGCTGCATTGCACGATTCCATTGAACGTCGCGCAAGCGGCGCTGGGAACCGATGTCGATATCCTGAGCTTCGACGGCCTTGAACACGTGCGCGTCCCCGAGGGCACGCAGAACGGCGATCAGATCCGCGTACGCGGCAAGGGTATTCCGTACCTGAACGCGAACGGACGCGGCGATCTGATCGTCAACGTCGAAGTGCGCGTACCGACAAAGATGACGCGCGAACAGAAGAAGCTGTTCGCGCAACTGCTCGAAACGCTGCCCAGCGAGAACGAGCCGCAGGAGCGCGGGCTGCTGGATAAGGTCAAGGACTTTTTCGTTTAGAGACCGGCGAAGAGATCGGCGAGTGAGATGGAAATCTCGCCCGCGATAAGGTGAGCCGTAGCGTCGTGCAGCCCCCGCTGATTGTCATACGACCACGCCATTTGTTTGTCGGGGTCGACAATCCATACGGTCGGAACACCCCAGGCAAGGTATTCCTCGGCCTTCGAGACTGTTTCGCTGAAGCGGTCCTCGGGCGATAGGATCTCCACGCAAAGGTGAATTGGTTCGACCGGATAGGGATCCTGTAGGCTTTCGATTCTCTGCACGGCGACGTCGGGCACAAGATAGCGATCAGGCCGTAACCTCACCGTGATTTCCGGGCCCGCCTCAAACCCGGGAAAGTTTGCATCGATCAGCTTGTTGACGCGAAACTGAAGTTTGGAATGCTTGCGGGTGGGCATAGTTTTTTGCGTCAACACACCATCGCGGTACTCGCACGCCGGCTTGTAGCTGGTGCGCAAATACTCGTCAACCGAAACCAATGTAGCGGCGGGCGACATCGCTTTTATCATACCTCTCCCAAGTACGATATTCTGATCGAGACCCAATGCCTCTTTCCCCCGGCGAAACGCTCGGCCCCTACCGCATCGTCTCGGCAATCGGCGCCGGCGGCATGGGCGAGGTGTACGAGGCCATCGACACGCTAACGAACCTCAGCGACCTCTTCGTGGCGTCTGCGCACACCGGCGGCGATCGTCTCACCTGGCTGGTGACTCCAAATAGGGAAGCGGAAGCGGCGTTCTCGCCAGACGGCAAATGGGTCGCTTATGCGGCCACCGAAGGCGCCCCCAAAACGGGCATATACATCCGCGCTTGGAACTACGGTGTCTCGGCCGACGGCCAGCGCGTGCTGGCGCTGGAGCCGGTCGGCGGCGGTCAACCGGCCACTGGCCCAATCGACGTAATCCTCAACTGGCAAGCCATGCTAAAATAACTTTTAGCCCGGTGCGGTGAGGTGCGAGAGTGGTTGAATCGGGCGGTCTCGAAAACCGTTGA
>VFZQ01000501.1 GCA_016871135.1 Acidobacteriota bacterium
AAAATCTACGAGGCGAACGGTTTTCGCACCGCGTCGGCCGAAGGCGGGCTTCCGTATGGGCTCGATGCGTATTCGAAAGCCGTCTTTGCGTCGTGGCAGTTCCAGCACCGCGCGGCGCTGGGCGAACCGAATGCAAAGCTCGAAGACTTCGCCAGGCGCGAAAAGGTCAGCGCGCGTTTCGCGCAGCACATTTGGACCGTGTTGAACGACAGCGCGGCCGGATATCCGACAACGGAAGTAATCGCGTTGTTTAAGAAGCTGCCGCCGCCGGCCGCAGATCGGGCGAAAGCTCTGGCCGCCGCGAAAGCGGGCGCGATGGGCGTTCAGAATTTCATGATTGACTGGCCGCGGTTCTTGCTCGGCGCCGGTCCCCGTGCGCAAGGCGGGCAAGGCGATGAACGCGCGCTGATCTTGACCGAAGAGTCGGTACAGGCGACGGAATCGCACAAATTCCGTTTTCTGGCGCGCGGCGGCCGCGGCGTAAAGAAAGCTAACGTGGTGTTGTCGGCGGTATCGGCGAATCCGGTGTCGAAGAATCAGGCGATGGTGCATTGGAAGAATGCCGTCGTGCGATTCAGGAAGGCCGACCGTAGCGCGGGAACCCAAGAGCCCTTGCTGGCCGCGATGAGCGCGGAATCGCGCGCGAAGTTGACGCTGCCGCCCGCTGGCGCGACATACGATTTCGCGACCTCCGTGGGATCTTCGGTCGCGGTGGAAATCGCGATGCCCGAAGGCGTGTTCGGGATGGAAGTATCGGCGGACGCGGAACTCGCGCCCGGCGGCGTGGGGGATGCCGTCGTCCGCGCGACGATTTCCGAGACGGTCGATTTGGCAAAAGGCCGTCCGTCGTCGGCCTTGCTCGCGCGCCCGAAAACAGAAGCGTTCAAAGCGTGGAAGGCGGGCGTGCTGCGGTTCGCGGTTGCGATGCCGCAGGCTTCGCAAGGCGAACCGACACCGGCCGATCGAGACCCGATTCCGCCGCCGTTCGAGAACGCCTACAATCAACCCGAGCGCGACTGGTATCACACACGGATTAAGTATTACCGCGACGACAAGTTTGTCGTCGATAAGATGCTTGACGACGCAACGCGTAAGAAGTTGGATGAAGCGTGGATGGACTTGTACTCGTCGTTCGAGTATCACGACGCGTTATTCGGATTCGTGGCGGGCAAGTACAAACTGGACGCGTACAAAGATAAGGGCGTCGACGATTTGACGTATTCGCAGATCGACAGTTTGCCGAACGAACCGCGCAAGTACGTCGAAAAGTGGCGCGCCGAGTATGACGCCATTCAAAAAGCGCAGCAGGCAGCGAAAGCCGGGCATGTCGAAGACTGTTTGAAGCTGGCGGCGAAGGCTTGGCGGCGGCCGCTCACCGATACCGAGAAACAGAATCTGCGCGCCTTCTACAACACGATGAAGGACGATCACACGAAAGCGATTCGCGCGTTGCTGGCGCGAATTCTGGTCTCGCCGCAATTCCTCTATCGAGTCGAAGCGCAGACGGCGGCGCAGAAACCGCTGAACAACTGGGAACTGGCGAGCCGTCTGAGTTTCTTCCTCTGGTCGTCGGTGCCGGACGCGGAGTTGGCGCGCGCGGCGGCGGCGGGTGAACTCGCCGATCCGCGCGGCTTGGAGAAGCAGGCGAAACGCATGCTGGCCGATCCAAAAGCGCGGCGGTTTGCGACGGAGTTCTTCGGCCAGTGGCTCGGCTTCTATCGCTTCGATCAGTACAAGGGCGCGGATGCAACGAAGTTCCCCGAATTCACCGACGACGTCAAAGCGGGCATGTACGACGAGGCCGTTTCGTTCTTCGAATACGTCGTGCGGAACGACCGCCCAGTGCGGGAAATTTATTCGGCCGACTACACGTTTCTGAATACGCCGCTCGCCAAGCACTACGGCGTGAAGAAGGAGTTCAACGGCACCGAGCGCGTGACGGGCGCGAATGCATTCCAACGCGGCGGTATGTTTCGCCTGGGCGCGGTGTTGACCGCGACTTCGGCGCCGCTGCGGACCAGCCCGGTCAAGCGCGGCGATTGGGTGCTGCGGCGCATTCTCGGCACGCCGACTCCGCCTCCGCCCGCCGATGCCGGCTCGATTCCCGCGGATGAGAAGCAGTTCGGCGGCTTGAGTTTGAAGGCTCGGCTGGAATCGCACAAACGCAACGCCACTTGCGCGAACTGCCACATGCGCATCGACCCGCTCGGCTTTCCGTTCGAGCGCTACGACGCGGTTGGACGCTGGCGCGATACATACTCCGACGGCAAGCCCGTCGAGGACAACGCGACGGCTCTGGATAAAACTGAAATCGCCGGCATCGACGGCCTGCTGAAGTATGTACAGAAACAGGAGCCGCAGGTGCTGCGCACGCTTTCGCAAAAGCTGGTTGGTTTTGCGCTTGGGCGCACGGCTCTGCTCTCCGATCAGCCGTTGATCGACAATATGATCAAGGGCGGCGGCGACACCAGTTTTTCCCGGATGGTGGCGGATATCGTTTCCAGCCGCCAGTTCCGCAATCGAAGGGCGCAGGAGGCGACGCAAACCGCGTCGGTGAAACCGCAAGGAGGGAACGCACGATGAATACTTCCAGACGACATTTCTTGAGGGGCGCCGGCGTGGCGCTGGCATTGCCTTGGATGGAGTCGCTGCCGCTGCGCGGCGCGGCGTCGAACAAGCCGCCGGTGCGGTTCGGCATGGTCTTTTTCTCGAACGGCGTTGAGCCGATTCACTGGTGGGCCAAGGGCGCTGGCGCGTCGATGGAACTTGGACCGGCGCTCGCGCCGCTGAACCCGCATCGCGAAGATCTCGTGTTCCTGCGTGGGCTGTATAACCAGGAGGCGGTCAAGTCGTCGAGTCCGCATTTGGGCCGCATGGCGAACATGCTGTCGGGCGCGACCATAAGCCTCGATCCGGCGGTGATCCGCGCGGGCACGTCGTTCGATCAGGTGTTGGCGCAAAAAATCGGCCAGAACACCAGGGTGCCGAGCATGGCGCTGGGCATCGAGCCGAATGAACTGCGTCTGGAAGACGGCGTGTCGATGATTTACAGTTCGGCGGTGTCGTGGGCGACGCCCACGAAGCCGGCGACCAAGGAGATCTATCCCGCGCGCGCGTTCGATCAATTGGTCGACGACGGCAGCGGGCGGCGGATGGATAAGAGCATTCTCGATGCCGTGCTGGCCGATTCGCAGGCGTTGCAGCCGCGCATCAGCCGCGCTGATCGCGTGAAGCTCGATGAGTATCTGGAATCGGTCCGCGATGTGGAAAAACGGATCGAGCGCGCGGGCAAGGAAGAGCGGCTGGAAGGCTGGAGGCCGTCGCTGACAAAGCCGAACATGGAGCGCCCGGCCGAGAAGCTGCCGCAACTTGTGCCCGATCACATGAAGCTGATGCTCGACATTATGGTGCTCGCGTTCCAGATGGACAAAACGCGGATCATGACGTTGATGCTGAACAACGATCTTTCGCAGATGAACTTCGGATTCCTGAAGGGCGTGAAGGGCGCGCTGCATCTCGACCTGACGCACAACGGCAAAGCCGCCGAAGCCGAAGCGATGTATCTGCGCACGAATCAATTCCACTTCGAACAATATGCGTATCTGATCAAGCGGCTGAAGGAGATCGACGAGGGCGGGACGTCCATTCTGGACAACTCGATTTTGTTCGGCGGATCGAACCTGCACGACGGCGATGCGCACTCGGCCGATCAGATGCCGCTGGTGCTGGCCGGCAAGGGCGGCGGTACGATCAAGACGGGCCGGGTTCTCGATTACCTCAGCAAGGGCGACGACAACCGGCGCGCATGCAGCCTGTATCTTTCGATCATGGACCGCATGGGCCTGCAGCTCGAGAGATTTGGTGATACGGACAAGCGGCTCGCGGAACTATAGTAGATAGGGAGGGCGATCGAAATCGTATTCGGACAGCGCAGGTTTTATACCCTGCCTGAAGTAAACGACGAGGTATTGGTTGCGTTCCGGACGCAAGGGGCCGATCTGCGGCAAATGGTGTCCGCTATGCGGCAGAAGTATCCGCAGCAGGCGGATTTTGTTATTCTTTGGCCGGGCAACTCACCGGGATGGCGGTATTTGGTGAGCCGGACCGGGAAGACTGCGTTTCTGATTGAAGTGCGGCAGGGGGAGTTTGGCTCGGTTGGGTCGCAGACGACATCGTTGGCGGGGTTAGTGAAGCAGAGCGCGGGGCGGCGGGTGGTCGACTGCGAAGGATATGCGTACTTGAGCGCGCAGGTTTTGCAATAAAAATTTTTTGATGGGAACGCGGTGGAAGTTGCGCGTTGCCTTATAACCAAGGAAAGGAAATATCGATGACGTCTCTTTGCGATAACGAAAATTTAAATGAATTGTTCAGATCAGTAATGCACAAGCCGTTCACGCCGCAGAACTTCGGATCGAGTCTGGTTCAGATCGAGTCCGACATCCAACGCTGGTTCCCTGGCGGAGTGGACGCGGTCGTGTACGGAAAATCTTCTGTTCAGGGCTGGTCGCAGGTGCCGAATAGCAAGGGGATCATCGCGATCCTGATCGGCATTCAGTCGCCGAGGGATGCTTCTTCGGGCCAGGCGACGGGGAAGCGGGTGCACAAGCCGTTTCTGAAGCGGACGGGGGCGTTGGGTGTTATCGAGATCAACGGATGTTCTGCGGGTTGGGTCTATCCACTAGTGTCCGGCTATCGCGAAACGGGAAAGCGTAAGGTTATTGGAATGAGACGCTTGCGCGCAGTATTACCTTTTTCGATTTGAACTGAGAATTGAGTTTTTGCGCCTTGTAGCGGTGGGGCCG
>VFZQ01000502.1 GCA_016871135.1 Acidobacteriota bacterium
TCGAACCTTTTGAGAAGCTGACGGTTTGTGCCGATCCCGACGATGACATTTTCGTCGAATGCGCGGTGCAAAGCGGAGCCGATTTCCTCATCACCGGCAACGTGCGCGATTTCCCATCGAGCTACGGCCATACGCGAATCGTCACGCCGCGAGAGTTTGTCGAACTGTGGCGGGAGATGGTGAAAGCGTGATCGCGGTTTATCCTATCTAGATGAACGTTCTCGTAATCGGCTCGGGTGGACGCGAACACGCCCTCGCCTGGCGCCTCAATCGCAGCGCCTCCGTCGCCAAGGTCTTCGCCGCGCCAGGCAATCCCGGTATCGCCCGCGAAGCGGTTTGCGTCGACGGCGCCGATTACTTATCCATCGCCTCCGCCAACGGCATCGATCTCACCGTCGTCGGACCCGAAGCGCCGCTCATGGACGGCGTGGTCGATCAATTCCGCGACGCCGGCCGCCCTATCTTCGGACCCTGCCGCGCCGCCGCTCAGTTAGAAGGTTCGAAAATATTTTCGAAACAATTTTTCGAGCGCTACCAAATTCCCACCGCCCGCTTCATCGCCGCTTATTCTCTCGACGAAGCCCTCAAGGCGCTCGACTCCTTCACCGCGCCCGTCGTGCTCAAAGCCGATGGCCTCGCCGCCGGAAAAGGCGTCGTAATCCCCCAAACAATGGACGAAGCCCGCACTACCGTCGCCCAGTTCATGGCCGGCGAGTTAGTCGGCGACGCCGGCAAGAAGTTAGTCATCGAGGAATTTCTGACCGGCGAGGAAGTTAGCTTCATCGCTCTCTCCGACGGCGCTAACTTAGTCCCCTTGTTACCCGCTCAGGATCACAAGAATATCTTCGACGGCGACCGCGGTCCAAATACCGGCGGCATGGGCGCCTATGTCGACGAACGCATACTTACGCCCGCGGAAATCGACTTAGTCATGAAGACGGTCATGCGCCCCGCCATCGACGGCATGGCGCGCGAAGGCTCCCCCTTCGTCGGCTTTCTCTACGCCGGCTTGATGATGACCGCCGGCGGCCCCAAGACGCTCGAGTTCAATGTCCGCATGGGCGACCCCGAAACCCAGCCGCTGCTCTACCGCCTGCGCTCGGACCTCGGCGCCGTTCTCCATGCCGGCGCCACGGGCAAGTTAGCCGGTGTCACCCTCGACTGGTCGCCCGAGCCCTCCGTCGCCATCGTGCTCGCCACCGCCGGATATCCCGGTAAAGTCCGCACCGGCGACGTAATCTCCGGAATCGACGACGCCGAAGCCACCGGCGCGACAGTCTTTCAGGCGGGCGTGAAGCGCTCCGGTGATGCCCTGGTCACAAGCGGCGGTCGCGTCGTCGCCGTCACCGCATCGGGCGCAACTCTCCCCAGCGCCATCGACGCCGCTTATCGCGCCGCCGCGCACGTCAAGTTCGACGGCATGCAGTTCCGTACGGATATTGGTAAAAAAGGCCTTCGGCGCTGGTAGAATGAAGTTGGTCTTGGGGACGTAGCTCAGCTGGATAGAGCGGTCGCCTCCTAAGCGGCAGGTCGGCAGTTCGAATCTGCCCGTCCCTACCACCCTTGTCGCGAGGAGAATCACGTGAATCCGCAACCCAGTGGAGAAGTAACACAGCTTCTGTCCGACGCCCGCGGCGGCGCTCCCGGCGCACGCGATCAACTCTTCGCGATCGTCTACGCCGAACTCCGCAAGATCGCCGCCAACTACATGCGCCGCGAGCGCGCCGACCACACTCTCCAAGCCACCGCGCTCGTCCACGAAGCCTACATGCAGTTGGTCGATCAGACCCGCGTCAACTGGCAGAGCCGCGCCCATTTCTTTGGCGTCGCCGCTCAGTTGATGCGCCGTATCCTCGTCGATCACGCCCGCAATCAAGGCGCGCAAAAACGTGGCGGCAACGCGCAGGTGTTGTCGATCGACGACTCCATCGGCATGGCCGCCGTCTCCGAAGTGGCGTTCGACGAACTTGACGAAGCCCTCAACCGCCTCCAGGTCCTCGACGCCGATCAGGCGAAAATCGTCGAGCTCCGTTTCTTCGGTGGCCTCACCGTCGAGGAAGTCGCCGAAGTCATGGGCGTGTCGACGGCGACGATCGAACGCGAATGGCGGATGGCGCGGGCCTGGCTGCATCAACAGTTGACGGCCGAGCGGCCGGGCGGGCGGTGATCCGATCATCGCGCCACGGCGGCTTTTCTGTTACGTCGATGAAACCGGGCAGGACACGCTCGGCGAGTTCTTCATCGTCTCGATTGTCGTGACCGATGAGCGGCGCGAACAATTGGCGGCCGCTCTCGAAGAGATAGAAGTTCGATCCGGCAAAGGTCGCGCAAAATGGATGAAAGTCCGGACTCCGCAACGGATCGGATACATGTCCGCGGTTTGCAGCTCGCCCATGTTTCGAGGCGCGCTCTACGACTCGCAGTTCGCCGGTACGAAATCGTATATGGCATTGACTGTGCTGTCCACCGCCAAGGCAATTTTGACTGCCTACCCGGTGCATCCTTCCGTGGCGGTACACGTCGACGGTCTGCCAAAATCGAGGCTGCGCTGGTTCGGAGCCGAGTTGCGCCATCTCAGCATTCGCACCAGCAAAGTCGTTGGCGTTCGAAAAGACGAAGCGGACGCACTGATCCGGCTCGCCGACGCCGCATGCGGCTTCGTTCGTGCGGCGCTATCGGGGCATCATCCGGCAATGGGTACGCTGTTTGAAAAGGCCAAACGAGAAGGGTTCTTCCGCGAAGTATAAGAGGTGTTTGGGTAGCCTAGCCCGTCTCCGGGCACCCGCCAATACTGGTAGTGTTCGGCTACCGAATCAACTTAAATGTAGCAGTTGTCAAAATAGCGCAATCGGATTCACCGGCGACCCTGTCCCGCGCGGCACCACCAGCGGCGCGATCGTAATCATGAACTCCCACCGCTTCCGCGCGGCCGCCGCCGCCGACAGCGCTTCCAGATCGCAGTTATCCAGCATCGGCGTCCCCATCGCAATCAGCAGCAACTGATGCAGCGGAAACCGCACGCCAGTCACGGGCGGCGGCATGAGTTCGCCGTGTGTATCGCTGCCGACCATCGCCACATCGCGCTTCTTGAACCACCGCGCGCAACTCACGTGCATGCCGGCAGCGGTCCGTTCGGTATCCCACGGACCTTTCTCCGACCGGCGCAGCCACCGCCCCGTGCGCACAAATACCACGTCCCCGGCCTTCACCCGCACGCCCGATTTCTTCTCCCACGCATCAAGGTCTCGATCCGTGATCGCCGTCGACGCCTCCAAATACGCCACGCCCTTCAATTTCGGAATGTCCATCAAAACACCGCGCGTCACAATGCCGCCTTTATACGCCGTCACCGCCAACTGCCCCGCGCCCTGCGCGTTGATCTCTTCTTTGGAATAGCCGTTGTAGACCTTGCCCTGATAGAACATGTGCGCGAGTGAATCGAGATGCGTCAGCGACGTCCCGTGGTAGCTCATCGTCAACGTCTCCATCGCAAACAGCGGGTCCGGATCGACTCCGCTCGAGATCACGCTGAAGCCCAGCGGCCGCCCGTTGTCGATCGCCGCCACCGTATCGCCATCGCGCGACAACGAGACCGAAAACCCCTCGCGCACCAGCTTCGCGGCCTCTTTCCGCTTCGCGGGCGTAATCAAATTGACCGTTCCCGCCTGATCCGTCTTGCCCCATCGCCCCCAATTGGACAACTCCTGCATCCATCGATCCAGCGTCGCCTTATCGAGCGTCAGAGCGAGAAACAGCGCGAAAACCTGCATCCGCCTAGGATACGTCGAATGCGCGGCTACGGCAGCCGCACGCCCGTCCGCCCATTCAAGTCCCACACCACGGCGCCTTTCCGAAGTGTCAACTCGCCACTGATCCGCTGCGAGCCATCAAACCGCACGCCCTTCGAATCGAGAAATCCAAACTTCCCTTTCTCAATCGCGAGCACCGCGATGTCCGCCTCCACGCCCACATCGAGCGTCCCCAGCCCCGGCCGCCGCAGCGTCTTCGCCGCGCGCGAAGTCGTCATCGCAATCAAATCATCGAACGGAACTTTCAGATTGAGAAACTTCGACATGACATTCAGCAGGTCCTTCATCGCCCCGTTCATGCTGCCGAAGTGCATATCGGTGGAGATCGTGTCCGGATAGAACTTCTGTTCGATCGCCGGAATCGTCATGTTCCAAAAGAAACTGCCCGCGCCATGCCCGACGTCCATCACGATCCCGCGCTCCCGGGCTTCAAGCATGTACGGACTCAACTGACCGTTCACAATCTCGCGGCGCAGTCCCGAGAAGCAGTGGGTGTAGACATCGCCCGGCCGCAGCTTTTCGCGAAACAGCGTCTTGATGTTGCGATCCACCGTCGCGGTGCCAAAGTCGATCATGACCGGCAACCCAGCGATCCCGCCCGCCTTGACAGCGCCATCGACCGCCTCCCAACCCGGCCCCGCGTAGTGCGCGGTCTTAAATCCAACGATCAAGTCCGGATGCGCTTTCGCCATCCGAGCCGCGCCCTCAGCGTCCATTTGTGCAGGATCGTCTTCATTCCCAAAACCCATCCCGGCGGAGACAATGTTCAGCCACGCCAACACCCGAGCCCGCGACCGGTCGATCGTGATCTCTTTGAAGTTCGGAAAATCCCGCCACCCCGAAGTCCCCGCATCGACGATCGTAGTGATCCCCGACCGAAACGCAACGGCATCCGGTTGAACACTCTGATTCCGCTTCGGCGCCGGACTCCCCGGCCGATTGTAAAGGTGGGCATGTATGTCGATCTACCCCGGG
>VFZQ01000503.1 GCA_016871135.1 Acidobacteriota bacterium
GGCGCCGCGGCTGGAGTGGCGAGCGCCGACCGCGGGACCGGCGAGTCCACTGACATCTTCAAATTTCCCGTCACCGAGATTGCGGTAAATGACGCGGGTCTGCCGGTAGGATTCGCCGGGACCGTCATTGAGTTCCGGATAAACGTGGCCGTTGACCTGAAGGATATCCTGCCAGCCGTCGTTGTCGAGGTCGGCGAGCGCAACACCCCAACCAACAAACTGCGGGTTGATGCCGAGACCGGCCGAGAGAACGGTGTCCTCAAAGATGCCGCCGCCCGTGTTTCGGTATAGGTTTGGGTGATCGCCAGCGAAATTGGTTTTGACGATGTCGAGCCGCCCGTCGCGGTTGTAGTCTCCAACGCCGATTCCCATGCCGCCCTGCTCGAAGCCGTGTTCGTTGAAGGCCACGCCGGTCTCGGTGCCGATCTCGCGGAAGGTGCCGTTCTTCTGATTGCGGAAGAGGAGGCTCGGAGTTGAGTCGCTGGCGATATAGATATCGGTCCATCCGTCGCCGTTGAAGTCGGCTGCAACGGCGGTGAACGCGTAGAAGTCGCGGGCTTTTGAGATTCCGGCGGCGTTGCTGACATCCTCGAAGGATCCGTTCGGCAATTGCCGGTATAAAGTCGCGCGGCCGAAGGGCAGCCCGCGCGGCCCACAGAAGACGGGCATTCCCTTCCACTCGCAGTTGGACGATTTGCCGGGAGGAGGCGTCGTAGCGGGATCGAACTGCTGATAGCTGGTCACAAACAGATCGAGCTTTCCGTCGCGATCGTAGTCGAGAAATGTGCAGCCGGAACTCCACTCCTTGGCCGGTCCGGCAACGCCGCGCCGCGCGGCCTGCTCGCTGAACTCGCCGCTTCCTGAGTTGACGAGCAAGGCGTTAGGCCCCCAGTAGGTAACGTAGAGATCGTCATCGCCGTCGTTGTCGAAATCGCCCGCGCACGCGCCGGAACCCCATCCGGCAAGCGCCGCGCCGGCCTTAACGGTGACGTCGGTGAACGATCCTTTGCCGGTATTCCGGTACAGCCGGCTGGTAGGCGCGGCGGTTGCGCCGAAGCCTTCCAGCCGCGAGCCGTTGGGGACGAAGAGATCGAGCCAGCCGTCGTTGTCGTAATCGATCGCGGCTAGTCCGGCTCCGTTGGCCTCGATAATGTACCTCTTGGTGAGGGAGTTGCCGAATAGGGTGGGCGCGGTCAAACCGGCGCGGACCGCGACATCTTCAAACGAGGCCAGAAAAGGCCGGCCGGAAGGCGCGGTTTTGGGCGCGGGCGGCGCGTTACGGGTGGCCACGCCCTGCGCCAAGGCAATCAGACCCACGAAGGCCGCGCACCCGGTTACGGCAAAACGAACACTCACACCGCTAATCATCGCGGCCCGGCTGGAAAAATGTCAATTCCGTGCGGCGAAATGATATAGAATTACGTAATGCGAGCGACGGCTCGCAATATCTCAGCAGGGAGGTTGAAGGAACCCGAATGAATCAAAAGCAGTTGAAATTCGCGGCGCTGTGCGGAATCGCACTCGCGGCGGGCCTTGGTTTGCACGGCCAAACAGCGGCGACCCTCGTAGGTGATGTCTACGATCCGTCGGGCAACGTTATTCCAAATGCATCGGTAACAGTCACCAGCGCGGGAACGGGATTTGCCAGAACCGTGCAGACAAACGCCACCGGCCAATACCGCATCACCCCGCTCAATCCGGGCGCCTACACACTTACGGTTAAGGCCGACGGATTCAAGTCGCAAGTAAGAAGCGGGATCGACCTGCAGGTCGCCGCGGTTCTGGAAGTCGATTTTTCACTAGCGCTCGGCGCGGTCACCGAGACAGTCGAAGTCACGGGCGCGGCACCATTGCTGCAGACCGAAGAATCGTCGGTCGGCAACGTCGTCGCCGCGAAGGAACTGGAGCGCCTGCCGGTGAACGGCCGCAACTATACGCGGCTGATCCTGCTGATGCCGGGCACTAGTTCCATCACGCGCAGCCAGTCGCGCGGAACCGGGGAATCGGGAACGGCGTTGTTCTCGGTCAACGGCGGCCGGCCTCAGGACAACAACTACACGCTCGACGGTTTCGACTCCAACATGCAGATGATGAATTCGCCGGGAATTTCACCGCCGATGGACGCGCTGCAAGAGTTCAAGATCGCCACCAACACCGGCTCCGAGTTTGGGCGGTCGATGGGCGCCAACGTATCGATGGTGATCAAATCCGGCACGAGCCAGTTGCATGGCTCGGTGTACGAGTACCTCCGCAACAACGCCTTCGACGCCAACGAATTCTTCGCCAACCGAAACGGGTTGCCGAAGGTGGCGTTTAAGCAGAATCAGTACGGCGTAGCGGTGGGCGGTCCGCTTCCGAAGTTGAGCAAGATGTTCTGGTTCGCGAGTTGGGAAGGCTTCCGCAGCCGTCGCGCCGCGACATTGATCGGCAACGTGCCGCCGGCCGAGTTCCGCGCGGGCAATTTTTCGCAGTTGCTGCCGGGGACTGTCATCCGGAATCCGCTCAACAACAATCAGCCGTTTCCGAACAACACGATTCCAGCCGCGCAGATCAACCGCGCGATTCCGACGGCGCTCGAGTTGACGACGCCGCTGCCGAACCGTCCGGGACTCGTGCAGAACTACGTCACAAGCGGCTCCCGCGCCAATAATCGCGACGGTCTGCACTGGCGCTACGACTACAACATCAACGAGAAGAATACCTTTTACTTCCGCTTCAGCCAGCAAAATGCCGATCTTCTGAACCCGGCGATCCAGACTGGATTTCGCGGGCGTAGCGAGTTCGACGTGTTCAACTATGGCGCTTCGTGGACGCATATCTTTAGCCCGACCACGACACTCGAAGTCGGATTCGGCACGAACCAACCGAACAATCCCAATCTGACGACAAAAGGCGCTCTGACACGCGCCGAGTTCCTGCAGAAGACCGGGATGCAGATGTATCAAAAAGAGGTTTTCGGCGACCCGCTCGTCAACATCAGCTTTGGCGCTTACAGCACGCCCGGCGCCGGCGGCGGCGACACTGGCGACAACGTTTGGCAGGGCCGCGCGAACCTAACCAAGGTCATCGGCAGGCATTCGCTGAAGATCGGCGGCCAGTATCATCACCGGCAGTTCTACACCAACACGTCGAATCCGATGAATGGCGACGCGCTGTTTCTTGGCGGCGTTACCGGATATCCGATGGCGGATGCGCTGCTGGGTTATCCGGGCGAAGTGCGGCGCGGCGAGGGCAACACTCTTACCGACGGTATCGGCCACTTCCTGATCGGCCACGTCCAGGACGACTGGCGCGTATCGAACCGCCTGACGATCAACGCGGGCATCATGTATCAGTTCGGCAGCCGGCCTTACGATACTTCCGACCGGCTCGGAAATTTGTACGTCACGCGCGATCCGGTGACCGGCAAGTTTGAAGGACGCCTGTTGTGGGCGACCACAAACCCGCAGCCCGATCCAGACACCGGCCGTCCGAACGCTCCGGCCCGGACCGATGGCATCGGCCGTGCGTTGGTGCGCAGCGACAAGAACGACTGGGCGCCTCGCCTGGGCCTGGCCTACAAACTCAGCGACAAGACCGTAATCCGTTCCGGCGTCGGTGTTTTCTACAATTCGACGTTCGTACAGGAGTTGCAGGATCTGCGGAAATTCTGGCCCTTCACCGTACAACAGGTCTTCAGCCCGAATCGCGGCGGCGTCCTCGATCAATCGATCACCGCGCCGGGCCCGGCGTTCTCTAATACGTCGGCTATCGGTGGCTGGCCGCAGAACCCGGATAACCGTTCGCCGTATTCGAGCCAGTGGAACCTCTTTATCCAACGCCAGATTCAGGATGACTTGACGTTCGACGTCGGCTACGTGGGATCGGCCAGCCGGAAGCAGATCGGCTACTCGCCGTTCAACAACGCGCTGACGCCCGGGCCGGGACCGATTCAGCCGCGCCGGTTGCTGCCGAACTTCGGCGATCTCGACGGCGGTTCGAACCAGTTCTCGGGCAGCTACAACGCCCTGCAAACCTCGTTGAAGAAGCGTTTCTCGCGCGGCTTGCAGTTCAACTTGAACTACTCTTGGCAGAAGTCCTTGGACAACCAGTCCTCGCTCGCGGAAAACCAGAAGACGCAGGATCCGTTCAACCGGAGACGGGATTGGAGCCGGTCGAGCTGGGATATTAATCACGTGTTCGTGTTCTCCTACGTCTACGAATTGCCGTTCGGCAAGGGTAGGACGTTTGGCGGCAACATGAGCCGCATAGCGGACGCGTTCGTCGGCGGATGGTCGCTCGAAGGGATCACGCGCCTGGAAAGCGGCCCGCCTTTCATGGTCTTCACCAGTGAAGATATCGCCAATACCGGGCGCAAGACACAGCGGTTGAATCTGGTCGGCAATCCGAACAACGGACCAAAGACTCCCGATCAATGGTTCAACACGTCGGCGTTTGTGCGTCCGCCGCAGTTCCAGTTCGGCAACGCCAATCCGTACATCACCAATGCCGACGGCATTATCAGCCTCGACTTCGCTCTGCAAAAATCCTACCGGATCACCGAAAAGCAGGCGTTGGAGTTCCGCGGCGAATTCTTCAACTTCCCCAACACGGTCAGCTTTGCCGATCCGCAAGGGAACATCAATGCGGGCGACTACGGTCGCATCGCCAGCCAGCGCGTTAGTTCAAGGCAGATTCAGTTCAGCCTTCGCTATCGCTTCTAGCCCGCACTTCACCAACAAGAAGGGAGATGGTTCGCCATCTCCCTTTTTTATCGAAGCCAAGCTTTGAACT
>VFZQ01000504.1 GCA_016871135.1 Acidobacteriota bacterium
GGGTTGTCTGTTGCGGCGGTGAGGAGCCGCCTGCTGCGCGCGCGTTTGCAGCTTCGAGAGAGGCTGACGCGGCAATTTAAGCGCAAGGGAGAGGACGCGTTTGCTTACATGTAAAGAGCTGTTGGCGGAGTTAAACGCCTATCTCGACGAAGACACGACGCCAGACTACCGCGCCGAGTTGGAAAGCCATATCAACGAATGCCCGAACTGCTGGGTAGTCGTGGACACGACGAAGAAGACGTTGCAAGTTTACAAAGGCATGGAACCGCAAGCGGTGCCGGACGTGGTGTCGAAACGCCTGATGGCCGCGCTAGCGCGCAAAATGGCCGAGAAGAAGGCCTGCCACTAAGCCGTCAGTGCCTCCGGTTCGCCTACCTGCTGCCGCCACATCGCATAATACAGCCCCTTACGCTCCAGCAGTTCGCCGTGGGGCCCTTCCTCGACAATCCTGCCGCGCTCCAAGACGTAAATGCGGTCTGCGTGCAAAATCGTCGATAGCCGGTGCGCGATTAAGATCGATATCGCCGAACGCCGGCTGGCGACATCTCGAATCGTCGCGATAACCTCCTCTTCGGTCAGTGAATCGAGCGACGACGTCGCCTCGTCGAACACCATTAAGTCGGGCTGCCGCAGCAACGACCGCGCAATCGACAGGCGCTGCTTCTCTCCGCCGGAGACCTTCACGCCGCCCTCGCCGATCCGCGTCGCCAAGCCCTTTTCGGCGCGCTCCAACAGCGTCATCGCGGATGCCTGTCGCAGGACCTCCAGGCACTCTTCATCGGTCGCGCCAGGCCGCACGAACCGCAGATTCTCTCCGATCGACCCCGAGAAAAGCTGCGTGTCCTGGGTCACAAAACCGATTCGCTCCCGAAACGCTTCCATGTCGATATCACCGTTAGGCGTGCCGTTCAGCAGAATCCGTCCGGACTTCGGCCGGTACAATCCAACCAGCAACTTCACCAGTGTCGACTTCCCCGCCCCGGACGGCCCGACAAACGCAATCGTCTCCCCGCGATTCACCGTAAACCGAATATCGGAAAGCGCCGGCTTGGCCGCGCTTTGGTGTTGAAACGTCACGCCGTCGAACGCCATGGAATCCAGCCGCCCCACGGCAACCGGATTCGCCGGCTGCGTGTCGGGCGCCATCGCCAGAATATCGGCGAAGTTCTTCAGCGAGACCTCCGTCTCACGGTAGACGTTGATCACATTTCCCAACTCCTGCAACGGCCCGAAGATAAAGAACGAATAGATCAGCAGGCTGAAAAACTGGCCGACCGTGATCTGTTGCGTAAAGATCAAATACAGCATGAAGAACAGAATGCTCGTGCGCAGAAAGTTCACGCAAGTGCCCTGAATGAAGCTCAGGCTGCGCAGATACTTTACCTTCTTGAGCTCGAGTTCGAGGATCGCGCCCGTAGTCGAATTCAGCCGTTCCACCTCCTGCTTGGCCAGACCCAGACTCTTCACCAGTTCGATATTGCGCAAGCTCTCCGTCGTCGAACCAGCCAGCGCCGTCGTCTCCTTCACGATTTCACTCTGAATCTTCTTGATCCGTTTGCTCAACACCGAACTCAGCGTGCCGAGAATCGGAATCGTCAAGAAAAACGCCGGCGCGATCGCCCAGTGCACGTTGAACGCGTAGATCATCACAAAGACCACGCCCACCAGCGTGCTGAACAAAATGTTGATGAAGACCTGGATGAACTTCTCGACATCGGTGCGGACCTTTTGCAATTTGCCCAGCGTCTCGCCGCTACGCTGATCCTCGAAAACCTGAAAGGGCAGACTGAGCGAGTGCCGAATCCCGTCGGCGTACATGCGCGCGCCGATCTGCTGCGTGATGCGATTGATGACATAGTCCTGAATATTCTTGGCGACGCGCGAAACGAACGCGACGCCGACTGTCGCGCCCAGCAACAGCGCCACGCCTCGAAAAAACTGTTCGGTCGTGTACTGCTGGTACTTGGTCGCGTACTCGTCGATCACGTGCCGGAAGATAAGCGGATCGAGCAGCGAAAAAACCTGGTTGATCGTGGCGAGTACAAGCGCAAGGGCGACCATCGGGAGGTGGTCCCGAAGGTAGCGTTGGAGGATGGCCATGATCTAGTTTCGCTTACTCGTTCGTCTGGTGCGTCTTGACGAATTGCGGGGAAAGATCGACACCCAAACCGGGCGACTCCGGGATCTCCCAGTGCGACAGCGATGCCTTCCAACCATCCTTGAATACTTCCCCGTACTCATCGGTTCGCGTATTGCCCTCTTCCATGATCACGAAGTTGGGTATCGAAGCGGCGACGTGAATGGAGGCCGCGGTGCAGATTGGCCCATTGGGATTATGCGGCGCGACGGTCACATAATGCGCATCCGCCATCGCGGCGATTTTCTTCATCGCCGTGATTCCGCCCGCGCGCGCCGCGTCCGGCTGGATGATGCGCGCGGCCTGTTTTTGCAACAGTTCCTTGTAGTTCCAATGCGTCTGCAGTCCCTCGCCCGTCGAGATAGGAATGTTAGTCGAATGCTGCAGGATCGCCATGGCATCGACGTTCTCCGGAGGCACGGGTTCTTCCAGGAAAAACACATCGAAAGGTTCGAGCATCTTGACAATCCGGCCCGCCGTCGCCAGGTTGAATTTGCCGTGCGCCTCAACGCAGATGTCGAACGCGGGCCCAGCTTCGCGCACGCCCCGGACCATTTCGCGCACTTCGTTAAGCGTCTCGGTCGATAGCTGGCGGTCGGGTCCCGGGTATTCGCCGAAAGGATCCCACTTGCCCGCCGTTGCGCCTTGGGCGATCAACTCCTTCGTTCGGTTGTAGTAAGCGGCCGCGGTCCGGGGAATGTTGCCCCACCGATAGCTCGTATAGATGCGCAGCCGCGGATGGATTTTGCCGCCGAGCAGTTTGTAGACGGGCACATTCAACTGCTTGCCAACGATGTCCCAGAGTGCGATGTCAATCGCGCTCATCGCCGCGAAGAGAGTCCCGCCGAGCGAGTTCTCCTCGGTGATATACATCTTGCGCCACAACCGTTCGATGTCCCAGGCCGGCTCGCCTTGAATCAGCTTGCCGAGCGAACGGATCTGTGCGGTGACGGGTGTAACATTTGGCGGCGTGGTGCCCTCGCCCCAACCATGAAGGCCGTCCTCGGTCTCAACGCGGCAACAGACAAATCCGCCCCGGCCGCCGATCTTGAAGACGTATGGATCGACGCGCTTGATTTTGAGCTTTGGCTGTTGTGCCACGGCCGCCAAGGACGGCAATGCAAGAGAAGTTCTGATCCAATCTCGCCGGTTGATACGCATACGATCAACGGATCGTCTCATGTTCGCCGCGTGGGCGCAAGGCAGACTAACCCGGATCAGACCGCGCCGCAGCGGAAGTTCCAGGAGACAGTCCGGTCTTGGTCTGGCGGCTCGGCCTCCTGGAAACTCTTCGCACCTTCAACGGTAAACCTGAGTATTCGCCCGGGCAGGGCCAGTCGCCTAAACGCTCCGCACCACGCCCTGTCCCGTGTGCTGGTTGTTCCGTATGAGCGCCAGCACCAGCGCCGCGCCTAACAGCGGAATGAAACTCGCTCCCACGAGCGCCGCGCGGAAACCGATCGTATCGGCCACAAGGCCCACAACGTATGTCGCAAGAATTGTTCCGGCCCCGGCGAACGCGCCGCTCATGCCACTCACCGACGCCACGGCGCCCGGAGTAAAGCAGTCGGCCGGCAACGTGTTGGCAATCGTTGAAAAGGCCGCGTAGGAAAACGTCGCGCCGGCGAACAACGCGGTGATCGCAAATAGACTGGGCGCGGTGGTCGCGGGGATCAGAAGCAGAATGCCGAGTGCGCCGGGAATCACTATCGCCTTGCGCGCCCGGCCCACCGGCCACCCGCGCCGGATCAACCAGCTCGACGCCGCGCCGCCGGCGAAATTGCCGAGATCGGCCGCTAGAAACGGCACCCAGAACGCCAGCGCGCTGTCCTCGATCCGGAATCCGCGCGAGACCAGGTAGATCGCAAACCAGTCGGCGATTAGGAACCACACGGGGTCCGTCAACGCACGGCTGGCGATCACGCCCCACGTCTGCGGAAAGAGCAGCAGCTCCCGCGCCACGATCTTGTCCGGTGGAGTCTCATCGGCGACCCTTTCGGGTTCGCGGTACGTCATCCGCCACAGAATCAGCCACGCAAATCCCAACGCGCCGGTCAACAAAAACGCGGGCCGCCATCCGCCTGCGTAGTTGTAGATACCCAGCACGAGCGCCGGAGCGATCGCCGCTCCGATCGACGAGCCACTGTCGAAGATCGCCACCGCCAGCGCCCGCTCGCGGCTCGGAAACCACTCCGACACCGCCTTGGTCGCCGCCGGCCAGTTGGCGGATTCACCTATTCCCAGCAAGAATCGAAACCCAATGAATCCGCGAAACCCGGTAGCCAAACTCGTTGCCATCGCCACGATCGAGTAAAACGCAACCGAAATCGTCAGCCCCCGCCCCGCTCCGATCTTATCGATCAACCTCCCGCTGACAAACTGCCCAACCGTGTACGCAACGCGAAAGGCGATAACGATCAGAGCGAAGTCCGAATGCGTCCATTTGTACTCGGCCTCCAAGTGCGGCCCCAGCACCGACAGCGTCTGGCGGTCGATGTAGTTGATGACGGTCGAAAGAAACAGTAGTGCGACGATGCGCCAGCGCAAATGAGGCGAGGTCATCCGGGTCCAGCCATTGTATCGCCGCCGGGGTTGGCCTCAGAGTGTAAATTTCTTCGCGCTACTTGATAACGGCG
>VFZQ01000505.1 GCA_016871135.1 Acidobacteriota bacterium
AGAATCTAGACGCACTCCGCATGCTGCTCATCGGCGGGGTGCTCTCGCTGCTCTGGATCGTGGCCCTGACCAAGATCGCCATCGCGCTCGATCGCGGCAAGGGCAACGTCGGGTTCCTTGTCATCCTTGTGATCATCGCGACGGTAATCGTCGTCTCCGGAATGCTCGCCAGGGGCAGCACCGCGGCCGGCAATGTAGCGATCGAACGGTTGCAGTGCCTGCATCGCACCGAGATCGGCCTGATTCCAAGCGGCAGCGAGTTGTTGATGTACGCCGCGGTTTACGGCGCGGCGGCGGCGCCGGTGGTTGCCAATCCATACGAGCGCCGGCCAGGGGACACTGGCGGCGGAAGCGGCTGCGGCAGCGGCGGCGACGGCTGCGGCGGAGGGGGTGGTTGCGGCGGATGTGGCGGTGGCGGAGACTAGTGCCATGAACCCCTTTGATCTAAGCGGCCCGGAGTTTCTGGTGTTCTATGTCGTCTATATCGCAGTCATCTTCATCGCCGCAGAGATCTACTGGCGGGTGCGAACGGCGCGCCCCGAAGCACCGCTCCCAACCAACCCGTACGAAATCGCCTATCTGCGCGGCGGCGCCCGCGAGGCCGCACGTGTCGCGGTAATGGGATTGGTCGGGCGCGGCATCATCAAGCAGTTCGAAGGCCGCCAGTTGCAGGTCTCAAAGGAACGCGCAACGAGATTGCCCGACCCGTTCGAACGAAGGACCGCCGAGTTCTTCGGAACCCGCCGCCTGGCGGGCGACAAAGCGCTCACGGCATTCGTCCAGGAACCGCTGCGTTCATTGGCAGCGAAACTGGAGTCGGCGGGGTTGATGCTCGACGGCAAACTTCGCGGCGAACGTGTTCTGCTGACGCTCGCGGTCGTCGCCGCGCTGTGGTTGATGGCCGGGATCAAGATCGCGGTGGCGCTGGGGCGTGGCAGAACCAACATCGGATTCTTCATTCTGCTCGCTTCGGTGGCATCGATCGCAGCCATCGTCATGTTCTATCGAACCGCGCGAACTCGCGCGGGCGGCCGGGCATTATCGGCGCTTACGAACTTGAATCGTCGTCCGGTGGGCACAGGTTCGAACTTTTCCGAGGTCATGCTCTACGCGGCGATCTTCGGTGTGGCGGCGACACAGCTGGAAGCCAACCCGTACTATCGCAAGCCGAACGAGGGCGGCGAGTCCGGTTCCGGTTGTGGCTCGTCAAGTGGCGACAGCGGCGGGAGCAGTTGTGGCGGCGGTAGTGGCTGCGGCGGCTGCGGAGGCGGAGGCGGCGATTGATCGCCGACCGCTTCGGCCTAAGCTGGCGCGGCGAACTCTCGACTGCCATCCTTGCCAATCGCGCTCGCATCGACGCCATCGAACTCATCGCCGACGACTACCTCGACGCGCCCGCAACGAAACTCCGCCACTTCCGCGCATTGGCCCGCGAGATCCCCCTTGGCCTCCACTCCATCCATCTCGGACTGGCCTCGACAGTGCCTGTATCGAGCGCTTATCTCGACAGGATCGCGCGCGTGGCCGATGTCATCGATCCCGCCTCCTTCTCCGATCATCTCGCCTTCGTCCGCTCCGACGACACCGAAATCGGTCACATGCACGCGCCCATCCGCGACGAGGCGACTCTCGACAGCACGCTGGTCAACCTCGCTCGCACCGAACGCATCATCGGCCGCAAGCCCGAGGTCGAGAACATCGCGACGCTGATCGACCCACCCGGCTGCGCCATGACGGAGTCGGAATGGCTCGCGAAACTGCTGGGGCGATGTGAGAATCGGCTACTGCTCGATCTTCACAACGTGCACGCTAACGCCACCAACTTCGGCTTCCACCCCGGCACGTTTCTCGACGCCCTGCAGCTCGACCGCGTGCACACCGTCCACATCGCCGGCGGCAAGTGGATCGCCGACGACGATGGCAATCGGCGATATCTCGACGATCACCTCAACCCGGTCGGCGACCCGACCTACGCGTTGCTCGAAACTCTGGCGTCCAAAGCGCCCAACCCGCTGACGATCATTCTGGAACGTGACGGCCGCTATCCGCCAATGCGGGAACTGCTCGACGAACTCGACCGCGCCCGTGCCGCCGTGGCACGAGGAAGGGCACAGCGTGAACGATCCTAACTTCGAGCGTTTCTTAGCCAAGCTCTATACGGACGATGCCTTCCGCGCCCGATTCCTCCGCGACCCCGCCGAAACCGCGGCAACACAAAAGCTCACGGCAGAGCAAACCGAAGCGCTCGCCGGCATCGACAAAATCGGCCTCGCCTTCGCCACCCGCAGCTTTGCGGCCAAGCGGCGACGCCGCTCCGACTGATCCTTCTCCGGTTGCGTCGGATTTTCCCTAACCCACTGTCAGCAATGTTTTGCTTCAAACAACCGAGGTATCGAGCCTGTCATCTCTGTTCCTCCTCACCATCCTCACCACCTGCCCCCGCAACTCGCGCCGAACGAGACTCCTTCACGGTCTACGGCGACTCCCAAAACCAACCCGCCCTCTGGACCTCCCGCCCACCGCAACCAACGAGCCATCCAACCCCAGCCGACGACGTACCCGCTTCCGAAAAGACATAACTTACCAACATCGTCATCGCACAGAACCGAAGACTCAACCCAGGCGAATAGCGCAAGCTCGAAAACCAAATCCGCAATCAGCACGCCACACGAGTCGTCACCGGCGCTATCTACAACAACTGCGGCAATGAAATGATCGAAGCGGCTTGTTACGTCTTCAAGATCGCCCATCTCTCGGGCGGCCAAACGCTCGCCCACTTCGCCGAGAACGTCACAAGTCGCCCATAACATCAGCCACATCAATATCTTGCAGGCGACCCAGGTACAGCGACTGTCATCCTCAGCCGCACCGATTGCAAAGTCTGGATGCGGTCAACCTCTAACTGCGTCTGTACCCTGCCAAGGCCAGACAGGACTTCTTCTGGGAGTTGGTCCAGCTCAACGCGCGCCACACGCCGCTCGCCCGATCTCGCCCCAAACACCCCCTGCCTTTGACGTTTGCCACCGGTTCTGCTATTCTTAATGACTGTAAGGATCGCAGGGAGATCGTCTGTCCATGAGCACAGTAGTTCCCTCTGGCAAAAATGTCCAGAGAAATTGGTTTGTAATCGACGCTGGTGATAAGGTCCTCGGCCGCATCGCCACCGAAGCCGCCCGCATTTTGATGGGCAAGCATAAGACCACGTACACGCCCTATCTCGACCAGGGTGACCACGTGATCGTCATCAACGCCGACAAGGTGAAGCTGACCGGAAAGAAGGAAGACCAGAAGCTGTACCGCTACCACTCGGGTTACCCGGGCGGCCTGCGCGAGGTCTCCGCCGGACGCATGCGCCAGACCCGGCCCATTAAGTTGGTCGAAGAGGCCATCTCCGGTATGCTGCCGCACACCAAACTCGGCAAGCAGATGTACCGGAAACTGAACGTTTACGCGGGTCCGCAACACCCGCACCAGGCGCAGCAGCCGCAGGCGCTCGCGCTCTAATAGAGAGGATTTCGAGAAGTGGCTGCACTGACACAATGGATGGCAACCGGCCGCCGCAAGACCGGCGTTGCCCGCGTGTTTCTCCGCAACGGTTCCGGCAACATCGTCGTGAACGGCCGGACCTACGACAAGTATTTCACCAACGAGAGCTCGCGGCTCATGGTCAAGCAGGCCTTCCAGGCCACCGAGACCTCCGACAAGTTTGACGTTCTCGTTACCACCCGCGGCGGTGGCATGACCGGCCAGGCCGGCGCCATCCGTCTCGGCATCTCCCGCGCCCTCTGCGCGTTCAATCTTGAACTGCGCGGAAAGCTGAAGAGCTTGGGCTACCTGACTCGCGATCCTCGCGAGCACGAGCGCAAGAAGTACGGCCAGAAGGGCGCCCGTAAGCGGTTCCAGTTCTCCAAGCGCTAACCGCAACTACAACCCGGCTTTTCCCACATCTTTCGCCGGCAGGACAAATCTCGTTTGGATGGTCCTGCCGGTTCGTGTGTAAAGGCCACGAACCACAGGAGGCACATTGCCCGCAATCTCAATGAAGGAATTGCTCGAAGCCGGCGTACACTTCGGGCACCAGACCAAGCGCTGGAATCCAAAGATGAAAGAATACATCTTTGGCGAACGCAACGGTATCTACATCGTCGATCTCCAGAAGACCTTGAAGCTGTTCAAGGAAGCCATGGCCTTCGTCGCCGAAGCCGCATCGCAGGGCAAGAACGTCCTGTTCGTCGGCACCAAGCGCCAGGCCCAGGAAGCGATCGCCGAAGAGGCAACGCGCTGCCAGATGTTCTACGTGAACAATCGCTGGCTGGGCGGCCTCCTAACGAACTACTCCACCGTGAAGAAGTCGATCGAGCGGCTGAAGCTGCTCGAAGACATGCACGAGACCGGCAACTACGGCAACCGGACGAAGAAAGAAATCATCCAGTTGGAGCGCGAGCGCAAGCACCTTTCGCAGAACCTCTCCGGTATCCGCGATATGGGCCGCCTGCCCGACGTGCTCTTCGTCATCGACTCGAACAAGGAAGACATCGCCGTCAAGGAAGCGCGCCGGTTGAACATCCCGGTCGTCGCCGTTGTCGACACCAACTGCGATCCCGATCAGGTCGACCACGTAATCCCCGGTAACGATGACGCTCTCCGCGCCATCCGCCTGTTCACCAACAAGATCGCCGAAGCCTGTATCGAAGGCCGTCAGCAGGTCACCGAGTCCGAACTCGCCACGATGACATCCAACGCGGACGACAGCCTTGACATGGC
>VFZQ01000506.1 GCA_016871135.1 Acidobacteriota bacterium
CATGTGCCGGCCCAACGCACCGACATAGCCGACATCGACAACCGTTCCGAAACCGATCTGGCGCTGCACGGAAAGGCTCATGTTCATTACCATCGGCGCCTTCATGTCGCGGTCCCACGCGAGAATCGCCGGCGGCGTCTGGAACCCTTGCGCGTTGCGGAACGTGCGCAACGTGTCGTACTGCACGACGGGTGTTTGCACGAGCGGAAAACTATTCACGGCATTGTAGGCATAGCCGAGAAACCGGTTGTAGAACATGCCGAAACCGCCGCGCACCGAAGTCTTGCCATCGCCGAACGGATCGTAGGCGAAACCGATGCGCGGCCCGAGCAGCGGTCCGGCGTTATTGATCAGTCCGCGCGGATAACTCTTGTCTTCCGCGGCGATGACGATGCCGTTGGTCGGACTTCCAACACCGGGCGCGATCGCGCCAATCAACGCCGCCGGATAATTCTGCCCGGTGACGGGATGACGACCGACGCGAACACCGTTGTTCAGAGCCGGCGTGATCAACTGCACACGCTTGGCGGGATCGTAGCGCTCCGGCACAAAACCCGCGAGCAGATTGTTCTCCATCCAGAAGGGTTCAAACCACGTCACACGCAGTCCGAGATCCAACGTCAATCGCTTGTTCACGCGCCAATTGTCCTGCACATACCAATCGAGACCACGCGACCTAATGTCGGAGTTCGGCCGCGAGATCGCTTCCGTGTAGGAATTGAACACGCCGAGCGCGGCGTTCGAATACGCATAGTTCGAATCGAGCGGATTGTTCACATTGCGACCAAAATCGAACCGGCCGTTGAAGTTGTCCGCCCACGGGCCATCCAACTGCGCGATCCACTGGTAGAACACGCCGGCTTTCAAGTTGTGTTTGCCCCAGACTTTGCTAATGCTGCTGTTGAAGTCGATGTTGTCGCGGGTCAGGAAGTATGGAAATCGTCCGTCGAACGAAAAGTTCGGCGCGCCCACCACGCCGCCGAACGCAACCGCCGGCATCAAATCCAACGGGTTGCTTACGGAGCTCAACTGCCCGGCGTTAAAGCCGTTTGGCTTTCGCTGTACTTTTTTGTAAGCCTCGTCGGTAATGACAACTGGACCGCCGTTCTTCACGAAGCCGAAGGTGCTTTCCAAAACCAGCGTGGGAGAAAACACGCGCTGATGCCGGAATGAACCAACGTGATTCGTTGTCCGCGTGCCCGTCTCAATGGCGGCGAAGGAGGCAGAGGCGCCTCCGCCGTTGAAGCCGGTTCCGCGAGCGCGTTGCGCGCTGTAGCTTCCGGAAATGTTGTCCTTCGACGTCGCCACATAATCGAGCTTCAAGGTCATCAACGTCGTTGGATTGCGGCCCTCCCACTGCGTAATGTAGTTGTAGTTGCCACGCGTCACGGCGCGGTCGAGCGCGTTCGGCACGGGGAGGAACTTCAGCAATGCAACGCCGTCGCTATCAAGGCGTGAGGCCGGAACGATATTGCCCGGGAACCTCTGGCGGTTAAGCGGATCGGTAATCGGGATCGGCGTACCGTTGACTTCGACCGATTGCGAAAAATCGCCTCGGCGTTCCAGCTCCGTGGGCATAGTCGTCGTCATCGTCGCGGATTGCGTTTTGCTGGGCCAGTACTCGTGATTCCAGAAGAAGAACAGTTTGTCGCGATTCCGGTTCAGCAATTTCGGAATCACCAACGGCCCGCCAACGTTGTAGTTGTACGTGTTGAAGCGATAGCGGCCGATGGGCAGCGAGTTGCGATTGCGAAAGAAGTCGTTCGCGTTGAACTGCTCGTGGCGCTTGAAGTAGCTGACGCCACCATGAAACTCTCGTGTCCCGGACTTGGTAACCATCTGCACGCTGGCGCCGCTCAAGCGGCCAAACTCGGCCTGAAAGGTCGAAAGCATCACCTTTACTTCCGAAACCGAATCCATGCTGATGGGCAGCGTCAAATTCGCCGCACCGCCCGGCGCGGAGATCACGACGCCATCGACGGTGAAATTGTTCGTGTTGTTCCGGCCTCCGTTGACGTTGAAGTTCGATGTCGCCGTCGGCGTATGAATCGCTCCGTCTTGGGGATCGACAACACCGGGCAGCAGATTGAGCAAGGCGGTTACGCTGCGTCCACGCACGAGCAGTTGATCGATCTGCGTGCTTGTGATCGCGGCCGATTTCTCCGCGCTCGCTGTTTGCACGGCCGTGCCTTGCGCCGTGACGGTGACACGGTCTTCTACCGCGCCGATCTCGAGCGTGATGACGCCGACTGACAACCGGTCGGCCGAGAGAAGCATGACGCCTCGGCGTTCGGCGGACTTGAAGCCCGCCATCTTCACCGACAACCGGTATTCACCCGGCGCAAGACTTCCGATGACGAACGCGCCGTTCTCACCGCTCGGGCCCGAGCGCATCGCGCCCGTGCTGATGTGCACAACCGAGACTTCGGCGTTGGGGATTCCGGCGCCGGAGGAATCGGCGACGGCCCCGACGATCGTCCCGGAAATCGTTTGCGCGTACGCGGAAGCGGCGAATACGAAAGCGGCGAGTTTCATAGTTGCCCGCTGCAGTATCACTTTCAAGAGCGATATGATAGGTCTCGACAACGCCGCCCCCATGAAAGCGATCTCGCAGCTCTTTCTTGCGCTCGCCGCGCTTGCCGCGCCGCCGAAGACCGAATCGATCTATCCGGTCAGCGGGCGGCCTGGCACGGAATTCGACGCGCAGATCCGCGGCACCAACTTGCGCGAGGCGTATGCGGTTTGGTTTGAGACGCCGGGTGCGAACGCGGAGATCGCGAGAGTCGAGACCGATTCGACGCGCAAGAACGCCGAGATTCTTCACGTCAGGTTCAAGCTCGACCCGACGTTTCAACGCGGCACGTTTCGAATCGTCGGCCCGAACGGTCTTTCCAACGCCCTGCCGATTGCCTCGCACGCCGAACCGACCATTCCCGAGGCCGCGGGCGCGCGCGATCTGCCGGCGCTGGCGCAACGCATCGAATCCTTGCCTGCCGCGATACAGGGCCGCATCGGCGAATCGGGCGAAGTCGACTACTACGCGATTCGCGTGCAAGCGGGCGAGACCTGGACCTTCGAAACGATTGCGAGCGAGGCGCTCGACGCCGCGATCAGCATCTACAAACCGGGCGGCAGTTGGTTCGATCCGGATCGTCCGAAACGAATCGCATTCACCGACGAACCCGTCTCCTATCCCGACCTCACGACAGAGGCTTCGCTCCGCCACAAGTTCGAAACCGCCGGCGAGTACTTTGTTCGCGTGAACGGATTTTGGGGGCACGGAGGCGCAGGCCAGGAGTACACGCTGCGAATTCATAAGGGCGAGCCGGCGAAGCCGGAGAAGAAAACGCGCTGGGCGGAGCGTTCGTGGACACGCGAAGTCACGCCCGATCGCATGACGGCGTTGCAGGCTCGCGCGCTTCCGAAAAAAGAGAAGCCAATTCCTATCGTCGATGCCGACGCCGAGCCTCGCGAAGTTCCTGTCGCGCCTCCGGCGATACCGTTACCCGCGCTGGTTACGGGCGCGATTGAACGGCCCGGAGACATTGATCGCGTGAAGTTTTCGGTGAAAGAAGGCGACCGGCTCGCGTTTGAGATCGAGACGCCAGAGAAGACGCTGCCGCTGTTGAATCCCTATCTGCGCATCGTGGACGCCGACGGTGTCGAAGCGTTCACCAACATCATTGCGAACGTCAACTCCAACGGCAATGCGTCGAAGCAGATCCGGCCGAAGACCCAGTATTCGTTCCCGCGCGCGGGTGAGTTCACGCTCGAAATTCGCGACATCACGGCGGCGTACGGCGATCCGTCGATGCGCTACAAAGTTTTGGTTCGTCCGCAAGTGCCGCACATGGGCGAGGTGAAAATCGCCGTCGATGAACTCAACCTCGAAGCGGGCAAGGCGGGCAAACTCTCCGTGATTACGGATCAAGAAGAAGGCTTCGACGGCTTTGTCATTCTTTCTGTCGAGGGCCTTCCTGGAGGTGTTCGCGCGACGCCCGGGACGGAGGTCGAACCCGACTCGCCGCCGCAGGAGTCGATGGCGAAACGCGAGCGGTTCACGACGAAGAGCCAGAAGGCGACGCTCATCTTGTTTGCCGATCCCGCGGCGGCGTCAATGAAGACGCCGGTTGTTGGCCGCGTCTTTGCGCAGCCTGTCGTCAAAGGGAAACTTGGTGATCGCATCTTCGTTAAAGCTATTCCGATATTTGTTGTAAAAGGAGCCGCATGAAGTTCGCGTTCTTTTTCACTGGCATTGCGCTTGCCGCCGTTCCGGAGTTGGTCAGCGTGCGCATCGTGCCCGCTGAAGCGGCGCTGATCGGCAAGGGCGCGTCGCAACAATTTGCAGTGATTGGGAAACTGCGCGACGGCACCGAGACCGATGTCACGGGCGATTCGGCTTTCGCCGTGAACGTGCCGAACGTCGCAACACTTCGCGAGAACGGGCGCGTGTTCGCGGCCGCCGATGGCGCGGCGCGCGTGCAAGCGACGGTTGCGGGCAAGACCGCATCGGCAAAAATCGACGTGCGGCGTTCAACCGAGGCAAAACCGTTCAGCTTCGCGCGCGACATCGCGGAGATATTCACGCGGCGCGGCTGCACGGCGGCACAGTGCCATGGCGGTGTGAAGGGGCAAGCGGGATTGAAGCTCTCGGACAATGCGATTCATCCGAAGGAAGACTATCGCTGGATCGTCGAAGGCGGCATTTTTCAAGTGCTCACTTCCGAGTCCGGCGGGCCGAAGATTC
>VFZQ01000507.1 GCA_016871135.1 Acidobacteriota bacterium
AACTACATTCGCAGCCAAGAAGCCGAAGATACCAGATTGGACCAGTTGAAACTGGACTACTGATGCGCCACCTTTGAGGTGGTGCTAAACCACGGGGCCACGCCAGCGACCCCAACCAGCCGCTTTGAGCGGCTCACGAACGAAGGCCCCCGGCTCTGCCGGGGGATCGTTACCAGAAAGCTGCGGAGACCCGCTGCAAATTCGGGATTCATAATACAAATGCTCCTGGAGGAAAGGGTGGAACTGCTATGCATCCACGCTAACTCATCTCGATCGCAAACGCGAGCGAAACTTTGTTAATAATTTCGGGTTCTCATAGCGTGGCAGCGGTACTTGAGGCGCATGGACGCGTATATCCGTTGACCTTTTACAAGGCGGGGAGCCAGTGGGTGCGCGATGTGCTGGCCGATCCCCGCCTCCTTGAAACGGCGGGATTTCGCCTCGGTGCTGGGGTCGTCGATATCCCGTCGGAGCCCTGGCCCGCGCCCAGCAACACAACGCGGTTGCTTCGCGGCCCAATCAACGCGGCACCTCCGCTTACGACGTACTGCAAGCTCGTCGCCGATCACGATTTCTCCGCTCGAACCGGACGCGCGTTCGAGGAATCGTTTCCGCGGTTATTGATCGATTTGGGCTATGAACAATCCGCCGGCCGGGGGCAAGCGCTCGATGCGCCGAGCGAACAGCCGCCGCCGAAAGAACTAGAACGCAGACAATGGCTCACTGTACTGGAAGAGTTCACCACGGAGTTGAGCGTGGTTCGAATTGCCGACACCGCGCGGATTGCCCTCGAACAAAACTGGACCTACAAACTCGGCTTCCTCCCGTTGCGCCGCCTGTTCGGCCTGTTCAAAGATGGAAGTCGATGAAGTACGCGCTGTTCGTTCTCTCCGCCATACTCGCCGCTGCGCAACCGAAGCACGAAATGGTCCCGATGCGCGACGGCGTAGAACTGTCGACGTTCATCACGCTCCCTTCGGGCAAAGGGCCCTTCCCGACAGTCCTTGTGCGCACGCCTTACGAAATCCGCAATCAGCGCAACGGCTTCGTCGATATCGGCTACGCGGTGGTCGAACAGAATTTCCGCGGTCTATTCAAGAGCGAAGGCAAGTGGCCGGTCTTCGGCGCGGAGATGAACGACGGCTACGATGCGGTGGAATGGATCGCCAAGCAGCCGTGGTCGGACGGTAAGGTCGGCATTCTCGGCGGAAGCGCTCCCGGCATGGCCGCGCTTCTGGCGATGATGAGCGGCGCGCCGCATCTCACCGCCGGGTTCATTCAAGTCGCGCACGCCGATCCCTATCACGCCGTTACATATCCAGGCGGCGTCTATCAGGCCGGCCTCATGGATAGTTGGGTCAAAGCGCGCGGCGCGGAAATTCCGCCGCCCTTTCCGCGTCCGATTTTCCGCCGCTTCGACGACGAGTACAAGCGCCAAACCATCGGCAACTTTGCGTCGAACGTAAAGATTCCCGTGCTGCATCAATCCGGCTGGTTCGACATCTTCACGCAAGGTTCGATCGACGCCTTTAATGCCATTCAGAAGTTCGGTTCCGAAAAAGCCAAAGGCAATCAGAAGCTCATCGTTCACCCGCGCGGCCACGGCGGCAAACTCCCCGGTGAACTGCAATGGCCCGGCGAGTTTCCCAACGCCGACAGCCTCCAGCGCAAGTGGTTCGACTACTGGATGCGCGACATCGACACCGGCGTCCGCGCCATGCCCGCCGTGCAATATTACGTCATGGGCGATCCGCGCGCCCCGCAAGGCCCAGGCAATGCGTGGAAGAGTTCGGCGGGTTGGCCGCCTATCACCGCTGCGACTTCCTACTACCTCCAGCCGAGCGGCGCGTTGCGTCCCATCGCGCCGAAAGACAAGACCGGAAGCCAGAGCTACGAATACGATCCGCGCAATCCGGTCCCCTCGATTCAATCGCGTGCCGGCGATTGGCTGAATCGGCCTCCGCTCGATCAGCGCGCCGTGAAGGATCGCGCCGACATTCTTCGCTTCCGGACGATGCCGCTCTCCGAACCCGTCGAAATCGCCGGCCGCGTCTCCGCCGAACTCTTCGTTTCGACCACGGCCAAGGACACCGACTTCTTCGTGCGGCTGATCGACATTCACCCCGATGGCTTCGAAGCGGTATTGGCTTCGCAACCGCTGCGCCTGCGCTTCCGCGAAGGCTTCGACAAGATGCTGCCGGCCGTGAAGAATAAGGTGTATCGCATCGAGATCGACATGTGGTCGACCGCCGCCGTCTTCGCGAAAGGTCATCGCATCGGTGTGCAGATCACATCGAGCGATTCGCCTCGCTTCGACAAACACTCGAACACTTGGGAACCTGTCAAGTCCTACGATGCCGCCGTTGTTGCCACCAACACCGTGCACTACTCCGCTGACCGCGCGTCCCGTGTCATCCTGCCCATAGTCGCCGTCAAGAAGTGAAGCTACAATGCTCCTATGCTGCTTGGAGCCGTTACCTACAACGTCCTGAAAGACTGGGATCTCGAAAAGCTGATCACCGAACTGGAGAAGGCGGGCTTCGCCGGTGTCGAACTCCGCACCTCGCACGCCCACAAAGTGGAGCCCTCGCTCCCGGCCGCCGAGCGCGAACGGGTCAAGCGCCGCTTCGAACGCAGTAAGATCCGGCTGGTGAGTTTCGGCTCCGTCGCCGAGTTCCATTCGCCCGACCCGGCAATCCGCAAGAAACACATCGACGACGCCAAAGCCTTCATCGACCTGGCTCATGACACCGGCGCCTGGGGCGTCAAGGTCCGCCCCAACGGCCTTCCCAAAGAGGTCTCGCCCGAGCAAACGATCGCCACCATCGGCGGCGCGCTGCGCGAACTCGGCGAATACGGCATGGGCCGCGGTGTTGAGATCTGGATGGAAGTGCATGGCCGCGACACGCAAGTGCCAGCGGTTTCGGCGAAGATCATGCAAGCCGCTAAACACTCCAACGTCGGCGTGTGCTGGAACTCAAACCCAACCGATGTCGAAAACGGCAGCGTGAAGCAGTCGTTCGCGCTTCTGCGGCCATGGATCAAGAACGTCCACATCAACGAACTCGCCAGCGACTACCCTTATCGCGAACTCTTCAAGCTCCTGCGCGAATCCAAGTACGATCGCTACACGCTCTGCGAGGCGCAGGAAAGCAAAGAGCCCGAGCGATTCCTTCGCTGGTATGCTGCCCTCTGGCGTGAGTTGAACCGCGCATGAAAATCGCACTTGCGTTTATCGCGGCCGTCTCGCTCGCGGCCGCTCCGGTTACTCCCGAGTCGCACTTCGGCCATCGCATGGGCGCCGATTTCAAAGTCCTCGACTGGGACAAAGTCGTCGGCTATTTTGGCGCGCTCGAAAAATCGTCCGATCGCGTTCGGGTGCGCGAATACGGTAAGACCGCTTACGGCCGGCCGATGATCGTCGCCACCATCGCCGCGCCCGAAACGCTTCGGAATCTGTCCAAGTATCAGCTGATCCAGAAAAAGCTCGCCGACCCGCGCCTTACTCCTGCCGAAGAGGCCGCGCGCCTCATCGCGGAAGGCAAGACCGTCGTGCTCATTACCTGTACGATTCACGCCACCGAGATCGCATCGACGCACACCGCTGTCGAATTTGCTTACAAAATGGCCACGGCGACGGACCCGAAATCGCTCGGCATCTTGAACAACACGATCGTCATGCTTGTGCCTTCGCTCAATCCCGACGGTCTCGACATCGTCACCAAGTGGTATCGATCGACGTTGAACACGCCGTATGAAGGAACGTCGCCGCCCGAGCTCTATCAGAAGTACACCGGTCACGACAACAACCGCGATTGGTACATCTTTTCGCAGCCCGAGACGCGCGCGACCGTTTCACAACTCCATAACGTGTGGCATCCGCAGATCGTCTACGACGTTCATCAACAAGGCTCCAATTCCTCGCGCATGTTTGTCCCGCCATGGATGGACCCCATCGATCCCAACATCGATCCGATCATCGCGCAGTGGTGCAACGCGCTTGGCGCGTCCATGGCCGCCGATATGACTTCGGCCGGCCTCAAGAGCATCGCGCTCAACGCGGTCTACGATTACTGGACACCCGCGCGGCACTATCAGAGCTATCACGGCGGTGTGCGCATTTTGAGCGAAGCGGCGTCGGTGCGCCTGGCGTCGCCGATCACGATCCGCCCCGATGCGCTCCGCGCCGAAGCGCAAGGTTATTCGCCCGCGCGGTCGTCGTGGAACCATCTCGAAACCTGGCCTGGCGGAACATGGCGCCTCCGCGATATCGTCGACTACCAACTGGTCGCCTTCGAAAGCCTGCTCAATCAGGCCGCAACGCGCCGCGCCGATCTGTTGCAGAGTTTCTACCGTATCAACGACCGCTCCGCCAAACGCCTGGATCCGTTCGCCTTTATCGTTCCCGTCGACCAGGCCGATCCGGGCTCGACCGCGCGATTGCTCGAAACTCTGCGCTTCGGCGCGGTTGAGATCGACGTCGCCAAAGCGTCTTTCTCCGCCGATGGCAAACAGTACAACGCCGGCGACTACATCGTCCGCATGCAGCAGCCGTTCAGCAGCTTCGCGAAGACTCTGCTCGAAAAGCAGAATTATCCCGATCTGCGTCTCTATCCCGGCGGACCGCCCAAGCGCCCCTACGACGTGACCGCGCAAACGCTGCCGCTACTGATGGGCGTTCGCGTCGATACGGTTCGCGATTCGTTCGCCGCCAGCGCCGAGCGCGCTACGGCTTTGACCG
>VFZQ01000508.1 GCA_016871135.1 Acidobacteriota bacterium
GGCCTGGTTATCGCTTTGCGCCGCGCCTTTGGCGGCTGCGTGGCGCTATGTCGTGGGCTCCGCGCAACTGTGGTGGTATGCCCGCTGAGGCTGTCATCATCGTCGGTTCGGGTCCGGCTGGAGCGATGGCGGCTCTGGCGCTGCGGGGACGCGTGAAGCCACTTGTCCTTGATGTGGGCAATACACCGGATGGCGCCGCGCCGCCCTTCGCCGCGCTACGACATCTCCGGCCCGACGCGAGGCCGATCAGCCTGAAACTTCGCGCTCCCGCGCTCGACTATATTACGCGCGACGCCGATCGCCTTGCACCGCTCCGCTGCACGTCGTTCGCCGGACTTGTGAGTCTTGCCAAAGGAGGATTCGCCAACGCCTGGGGCGCGGGCGTATACCGATTCAACGACGACGACAACCCGGGCCTTCCCTTCCGTCTTGCCGATCTGGACTCGCATTACGACGCGGTCGCCCGCCACATCGGCATCAGCGGCGCGAAGGACGATCTCAACGCCGAGTTTGGCGACGAATCCGAAATCCAGCCGCCGCTTCAACTGGGTCTAAACGCCGCCGCGATTCTCAGCGCTTATCGCGCAAAGAGGCCGTCCGGCGTGCGTCTGGGGCACGCCCGCCTGGCCGTGCTCACTCGGCCGCACAACGGCCGGCCGGCCTATCGATACGCCGGTACGGAGTTCATCGCGCCCGCCGACCCGGCCGCCTATAATCCCGCGGTTACGATCGATCAACTCGTTGCTGAAGGCCATATCGACTACACACCAGGTTGGTTCGTGCGGGAATACCGTGAAACAGAATCCGGCATTGAAGTCGAAGCGACCGGCCGAAGCGGCGAAACCAAAACTTTCCGAGCGCGCCGACTTGTACTTGCCGCCGGAACGCTCAACACCGCGCGCATCGTCCTGGCATCCAACCGCGACCACGAGACACGCCTTCCGCTTTTGGACAATCCAATGACCGTGCTGGCGGCTCTGCACCCCAAGCGGATCGGCTACCCACAATCTCCCCACGAGAGCGGCTACGCGCAGTTGAACTTTGTGCTCGACGCCACGCATTATGGGCACAAATTCCAGGGTAGCGTCTACACGCCCGCGCACGCACCGCTAACCGAATTTCTCGCCAAACTTCCCTTCCCCATCGACACCGGCCGGCGTCTGCTTCGGTATATCAAACCGGCGCTCTCGCTAGCGATGGTTTTTCATCCGGCCGAACCCGCCGCAACTCGCTATGTCCGATTGCTTCCCGGCGGCGCGTTGCAAGCCGAGTACGATTGGAATCCCGATCCCGCGCTTCCTCGGAAACTCGTCGAACTCTTCCGCGCCCTCGGCTGCCTGACGCACGCCGCGCTGGTCCACCACGCGGGACCTGGGCAAGGCATTCACTATGCCGGGGCACTTCCACACAGCGCCGATCCGAAACGCTATCAACTGCACGACGATGGGCGTCTGCAGGGGACACGCGGCGTCTACGTTTGCGACGGCTCTTGTTTCCCGCGGCTGCCGGCAAAAAATCTCACGTACACGATCATGGCGAATGCGCACCGCATCGCCGCCAGACTGGACGCGGGATGAAAATCGTACTCTCCGGCGCGACCGGATTTCTAGGCTCGGCGCTGCGCGGGCACTGGCAGTCCGCCGGACACACCGTCAAGGATACCGGCGCCTATCGCCTCGGCAAAACAGTTCCGCCCGGCCTGTTCGACGGCGCGGCGTTGTTTGTTCATGCGGCGCACGCCTTCGGCGTAGGTCAAAAGCATTGCAATTTCGACGGCTCGCGCGCACTCATCGATAGCGCTCGCGCCGCAGGCGTCAAGCGGATGCTCTTCATCGGCTCGCTGAGCGCACACACCGAGGCGCGCAGCGAATATGGCTCAACCAAATTCATGATCGAGCGACTTTTTCTCGATGAAGGCTTCAACGTCATTCGTCCTGGACTTGTCGCGGGTCCAGGCGGACTGTTCAACCGACTGGCCTGCGATTTGCGGAAATGGCGGATTGCCCCGCTTGTCGATCCGCGGATTCGGGATGTCGCAGTCATCGCCCTTCACGATTTTCTCGCCGCCGTCAACGCCATCGTTGAATCCAATCAACTCGGCGCTTGGAACCTTTTCGCGCCGGAGTTGCTGACCCCGGCTGAATTCGCTCGAGCCGTTTGGCGCGCCGAAGGCGTCATCGTACCGATTCCCGGCCGGCTTGCCGAGATTGGTTTGGCCGCGATCGGCGCAACCGCCATGTTGGATAGCGTGCTGGGCCGGCGCTATCCGTGCACACCGCCTCACCGCAGCGACCTTTCTACGCTTGTGCTCCGCTGGACCCCGGCTATTGAAGCTGTCACGGAGGCCGCGCGATGAACGGCGGCTGGCTTACGCATCCGTTGCTTCGACCTCATGCCATGGGCACGCCGGAATGGTTCGCCGCGCAGGATCGCATGATCGATCAAAAGCCACTCGTCAAGGACTGCTACGCCCTTTGGCACAAGCTGCTGCTCGACGATGCCGACAGCGCGGGGCCGCGCGGGGCCATCGTCGAACTCGGCTCCGGCTTGAGCCGTCTGCGCCTGCTTCGCCCGGAAATCATCACGACCGATGTCGTTCCGGGTAACGTGAAGCTGTTGGTGGATGGACGCCAACTTCCCTTCCGCGACGAGTCGGTGCGCGCGCTGTTGCTAACCCATGTCTTCCATCACATCCCCGATCCGGCCGCTTTCCTTTCCGAAGCGGCGCGGGTCCTAAGACCTGGTGGCGTGATCTCGATTGTCGACTGCGCGCACACTCCATTTAGCCGGCTCTTTTTCGGCCGAATTCATCCCGAACCGTATCGCGACGATGCTCCCGAGTGGAGTTTCCCGGCCGGGCACACGATGCTCGACTCCAATCAGGCGCTTTCATGGATTGTGTTCGAGCGGGATCGCGAAAAATTCAATGCGCGGTTTCCGACGCTTCGCATCGAGCGCCGCCGATGGCTGCCGTGGCTTTCCTATTTGCTGTCTGGCGGCGTGAACCTGCGAAGCCTGGTTCCGCGCTCGCTTGCGCGTATTGCGAGAGCTGCCGATGCGCTTTGCAAACCGCTCGATCCGGTCGCCGCCATCCACTGGCACTGGACAATTCGCAAGACGATCAATCCCGCCGGAAGATGAGCGTTCGTTGCAACGCGAAGTTCGCCGCGAACAAGGTTCCCTCGGCGATCAGCTTTGCGGCCATCGGGGCGACTCCAGTGTCGGTTAACGCACGGATCAAAATCAGACTGACATAGCCGGACGCGGCAACCAAGAGCAGGAAGCGCGCCAGGGGAAGCCAGAACCCGTTGGCCGATCGGAACACCGGTCCCCGTAACAGAAAGAACGCTACCGCGGTCGCCACCGCGCGCCCGGCGATTTGCGCTGTCGCCAACTCTCCCGTTCGCGCCAGGACTAGCGAGAACACCGTTGAATCCAAAGCGGCGGCAACAAGCGCGGAGGCGGAATAGCGCAAGAACACGAAGTAGATCCGGAAAGAATCCCGTACCGGGTTGAAGTGGGATTCGACGTTGCCCGGCGAATAGATCGTGCGGATCGGGACCTCGGCGATGTCGCCGCGCTTTGCGCCGAGCAGCGCTTCAAACTCGAACGCGTAGCCGTTGTAGGCAAGGCGCAAAACGTCCAGGCACAGGGCGCGGGGCCAGACGCGCAGCCCTGTCTGCGTGTCGCTCAATCGCAGCCCGGTGAAGACGTGAAAGAAGAATCGCGTTACCGTATTCCCGATTCGGCTTCGCAGTGGAACGGCGCCTTCGAACGCTCGCACTCCGAGCGTGAGTCGTCCGTCGTGGTGCTCTCGGGCAACCCGGGCAATGTCCTCGGACCGGTGCTGCCCGTCGGCATCGGCGGTTACGATTCCACCGATCTCGCGATCATGTACAAGGATCCAGTTGAATCCAGTCTTCAAGGCCGCACCCTTGCCAAGGTTCGCCGCGTGCGTAATCACTTCGACACGATCCATGGCACGCAGCGGGTCGAAGACGAGGCACGACGCGGCGTCGCTGCCATCGTCGACGACAACGGCGAACGCGATTTCCGGCGCCCCTTTCAACACCGCATCCACCAACTCCGGCAACTCGCGCGACGGCTGGAAGGCGGGAATCAGCAGCGCCAGTTTCTTCATCGGACGCCGGCCGCCTTCTGCGCGCGCGAATGGGCCAGATTGTTGCGGGCCAGTTCCCAGTCCGGCCGCAAGCGGACCGCCTGCTCACCGGCGGCGATCGCGTCGTCCCAGCGGTGCAGCGCGTTGTAACCGGCGGCGATGTTGTTATACGCTTCGGCGTAGCCAGGACGGAGTTGCAGCGCCTTCTCCGCCGCGCGCACGCACTCCAGGTACTGCCCGGCGCGGAAGTGCGCGAGCGAAAGTTCGATGAAGGACTCCGGCGTTTTCACCGGCGCCGCCGACGCCCCTTCCGCTGCCTTTCGCGAAGCGGCCAATACATCCCGGTAGCGCAGCGCCGTCGCATCGGAGGGCGCTAACCGCAGTGTTTCCTCCACCAGTTCGCCAAGCTCTTTCCACTGCTGCATCGACGCCCGTACCTCGGCCAGCAACGCCCGCGCGTTGAAGTCTTGCGTGTTCAATCGCAGCGCTTCATTCAAATACCACGCCGCATCGCTTGCGCGCTTTTGCTTCCACAGCCAGCGGCCGTAGTAGAAGTAGCCGTTCGATTGCGCCGGGGCCCACGCGATCGCATTGCGGAAGTGTGCTTCGGC
>VFZQ01000509.1 GCA_016871135.1 Acidobacteriota bacterium
CGCCGTCGTTCATCCATTTCCATTCCACAACCGCGAACGGAATAAACCGCGGCGCGCGCAAGCGGAATCCGGTCGGCTGCGGAATGCCGGTGTCGAGGTCGAGTTCGCCCGGCGTGGCCGCCTTGCGCGTGCGCGGCCAGGTGATCGCGGCGGCCAACAGCGTTGTCAACAACAAGGCGGCCATTACCAATGCGCCGCCGAGGCCGAGGACCAGCAAGATGAGATCGCACGACAAAACGCCATACAGCCACGCCGCGCCGGCGAACAACGCCAGAAATGCGACGCCCATGCGCGTTAACGGAAACAGACCGATCAGCCCGCGCACCCACCACAAGAAGTACGGACGCCAAACGCGATCGCGGACAAACCGCCCCGCGCGCCGTACCGGTTGTGGCCAGCTCACTTTCATCCTTCTCCAATTCTGACGTACCATCGGTGTCTATTGGTACGATGACACGCCGCAATTTCCTCTTCTCGTCTCTCGCCGCCGCCGCGCAGCCGCGCCGCAAGCCCAATTTCATTGTCGTACTGGTCGACGACCTCGGCTGGCGCGACTGGGGTTGCTACGGGCATCCTTTTCATGAGACACCGCACATCGACCGTTTGGCGGCCGAAAGCGCAAGATTTACGCAAGCCTACGCGGCGTGTTGTGTCTGCTCGCCGACACGCGCGTCGTTGATGACAGGCAAGTATCCGGCGCGGCTGCACATCACCGATTGGATCCCCGGCCGCCGCCAGTGGCCGGCGTCGAAACTGCTCTTCGTCGATTTCGAGCAGCAGCTCCCGCTCGCCGAAACCACGCTGGCCGAAGCGTTGAAGCCGCAAGGCTACAAGTCGGCGAGCGTCGGGAAGTGGCACCTCGGCGCGGACGGATTCACGCCCACAGATCAAGGCTTCGATCTCAACGTCGCGGGTGACCGGCGCGGCTCGCCGCCCGGATACTTCGGCCCGTTCAACATGACAAACCTGCAAGGCGGCACCAAGGACGATTTGCTCACTGATCGTCTCACGGTCGAAGCCGGGAAGTTCATCGAAGCCAACGCCGCCGCGCCGTTCCTCCTCTATCTGCCGCACTACACGGTGCACACGCCGATCCAAGCGCCGGCCGCGTTAACGGAAAAGTATCGCAAGAAGATTGAGGCGCTGAAGCTCGAAGCCAATCCCATCTACGCGGCGATGATGGAGACGCTCGACAACTCAATCGGCGCGCTGCGAGCGAAGATCGCAAGCCTCGGCCTCGACAAAGACACGGTTTGGATCATTACTTCCGACAACGGCGGTCTGCGTTTCGAGGGAAAGTCGCCGAAGCCGGTTACCGACAACTCCCCCGCGCGCAATGGCAAAGGTCATTTGTACGAGGGCGGCATCCGCGTGCCGCTGCTGATTCGCTGGCCCGGCGTAACCCGGGACGGCGCGTCGCCTTCAACGCCCGTGATCACACCCGACCTGCACGCAACGATCCTCGACATCGCCGGCTCGGCGAAGCAACAATCCGACGGCGTGAGTCTCACTCCCATTCTGCGCGGCCGGAACATCGCCGATCGCGCCTTGTACTGGCACTATCCGCACTATTCGAATCAAGGCGGCAAGCCAAGCGGCGCCATCCGCGAGGGCGATTGGAAGTTGATCGAGTTCTACGAAGACATGCGCGTCGAGTTGTTCAACCTGAAGTCCGATCCGAGCGAGCGATCCAATCTTGCTTCGAAAGAGCCCTCGCGTGCGCGGCGGCTGCAAGCCAAGCTCGCGGCCTGGAGGAAGTCGGTGAACGCGGTGATGCCGCAAGTCAACCCGAAGTACGATCCGGCGACCGAGGATCAAGGACTGACGGGCGCCGAAAAACCAACTACTTCCGTTTAACGACCTTCTTCAGATCCGGCCCAAACTCTCGAAAAATATTGCCCATCATACGGCCGAGGTAGCCGCCCCCGATCCGGTTCAGCGCGGCGCGGTTGGTGGCCACGCTGTCGGGCATCCATCGATTTTGTGCAAACGCGCCGGTGGTGATCCCCATCGCCCGTGCGAACGCGAAGCGCGTCTTGCCGTCTTCATAATCGGTCACGAATGTGCGCTTCACCGCGTTGCCGAAGCGCGCTCCGGCGCCGCCCGTGCCGAGCCGCTGATAACGCGGATTCTCTCCCCATGCCGCGCCCGCCAGCCCCTCGACGCCGTTGGTGACTGAGTTGTTGACGAGCCGCATCCCGTAGCGTTTTCCGAAACCTTCTATCGTTCCATGCCATTCCTCGGGCCGGTTGCGATACGTCCGCCAGCCCGAACTGAACGGGCCGCTGATGAGCAGGCTGCGCTTCCCGAACGTGGAGTGCGCGAACCACTCCATCCGTTCTTCCCCCGTCATCGGCGATTGCGCCAGCAGCGGCATCGCCAACAGAATACCCGCCAGGATCTTCATTCGTACTCCCTACTTTGGCAGAAACAGCAGCAGTGTGGCCACAAACGCCAGCACCAAAATCGAATTAACAAACACTTTCTCCGGCAGGATCGCCAGCAGCTTCCGGCCAGACAGCGCGCCGGCGATAACAAACGGCGACAGCGCCAGATTAAACAGCAGCGATTCCTTGCTGAATAGATCCAGGCGCATGTAGACCGGAACTTTGCTCAGGTTGACGACAAAAAAGAACCACGCACCGGTCGCTACGAACTCTTCGCGCGACAGCTTTCGCGACAAAAAGTACAGGTTCATCATCGGCCCAGCTGCGTTGGCCACCATCGTCGCAAAACCCGCCGATGTGCCGTAGAATCCCGCATGCCGCCAGTCGGAGGGCGGCGCCTCCGTTGTCCGCCGCTGCCGCCAGAGATGAATCAGCAGCATCAAGAGGATGATCGATCCAACCACCGGACGGATAAACGAATCCGGGTATGTCAAAACCACCGCGCCAACGATCATCCCCGACGCAACCCAAGGAAGCAGAGAGAAGAGCGCGCCCGCCGCCGCGTGCCGGCGGAAGTAAACTACGGCGAAGCTGTCGGCCAGAATGAGCAGCGGCAACAGCCACGCCGCCGAAAGCCGTGCGTCGCCGACGGTCAGAACAAATACCGGCGCGGCCAAAATACCGAAGCCGGGGAGGCCCGTTTTGGCTACTCCGACGCTGTAGGCGCAGAAGGCGCCGAGCAGCCATTTGTACAAAGGAAAATCGGGCATGCAACCAGAAGGCGAAAGGGAGAGTCTATCATGCAGGTATGATTCTCTCCGCCACGGTGTTCGTGGCCGCGCAGTTTATTGCTACGCTTCAACCGAAGACAGTTGCCGCTTTCGATCAGTATTTTCAGGGTGTCGAGAGCGCGACCCGCGCCCGCGCGGCGTCGGGTTCGCCGCTATCGGTCCAAGCCGAGGGTGTCACGCCGCATGCCGCGGGCAAGGACACTCCGGGCAACGGGATGATCCACGACTGGTCGGCGATAGCGTTCGTTCCCGGCGCGAAGAAGGCGCAAGCAATCGCGATTCTGGAAGGCTTCGACCGCCATCCATCGGTGTATCCGGAAGTGCTTGAAGGCTGTGTCGAGAAGCGCGACAGCGACGGGGTCGATGGCTTTCATCGCATCCGGAAGAAGAAGGTTCTCGAGGTAACGCTTGAAGCGCGATATCGCGTGGAACCGGTTAAAGCGGCGGCGAATCGTTATGCCAGCCGCTCGGTCGCGACGGAAATCGTCGAGATCGACAAGGACAAGAAGCGCACTCCCGGACACGATCACGGCTTCCTGTGGCGCTTGAACACCTTCTGGATTCTCGAAGAAACGCCCAAGGGCCTATGGATGGAATGCCGCTCGGTGAGCCTCACCCGCGACACGCCGATGGGCCTCGGCTGGGCGATCAACCCGATCGTGCGCGATCTGCCAAAGGAGTCGCTGCTGGCTTTGATGGAGGCCACGAAGCGAGCGCTGCAAGCAGGGTGGTGACGGCAGTTTGGCGGAAGCCAGTGGGAGTCGAACCCACCGTGACGCATACGCGCCACACGCTGGTTTTGAAGACCAGGCCCAGCACCGGCCAAGATTGGCTTCCGCCTTCCAGCTTATCAGCCGCTCGCCAAACCCAGCGCCGCGGCGCGCGCTTTCATCGCTTCGATGCAGAACGCGATGTGTTCGTCGAGATCGACGCCCGCTTCCGCCGCGCCGTTGATGACGTCGTCGCGGCTGACCGCTCGCGCGAATGCCTTGTCCTTCAGTTTCTTCCGCACCGACTTCACTTCGACCTCGGCGATCGACCGCCCCGGCTTCACATAAGCGCAAGCCGTCAGAAAGCCGGCGAGTTCATCGCAGGCGAACAAATACTTTTCGAGAGGCGTTTCGCGCGGCACGCCGCTGTAGTTGGCGTGCGAGAGAATCGCGCGCCGGATTTCTTCAGATACGCCGCGCGCCGCCAAGATCGCTTCGCCTTGCATCGGGTGTTCCGGCGCCTGCGGATGAATCTCCCAATCGAAATCGTGCAGCAGCGCGGTGACGGCCCACTTCTCTTCGTCCTCACCGAACTTCCGCGCATAAGCAGCCAGGCACGCCTCGACCGCCAGCATGTGTTTCCGCAGCCCATCCGACTGTACGAACTCGCAAACAGTCTCCCAAGCTTGATCTCGCGTCATGTATTCCCTCTATGCTAAACTGAATCATCTAGAACGTGGGCCTGTGGCGCAGTTGGGAGCGCGCTTCCATGGCATGGAAGAGGTCAAGGGTTCGAATCCCTTCAGGTCCACCAACAAGATTCCTAGAAAACTT
>VFZQ01000510.1 GCA_016871135.1 Acidobacteriota bacterium
GGCCGGCGTTGGCGGTGGGCGTAACGGGCGGGGTCGTCGCGCGGACGCGCACCGTTACGTCGCACTTGGCCTGCTCGTTCTTGGCGTTCCAGGCGATGAGCGTGTAGGTCGTGGTCGCGGCCGGATTAACGACGACCGGGCTGGACACGCCGAGACCGTTCAACGTAACGACCGTCGCGTTGGTCGCCGTGAAGCTGATCGAGGCGGGGTCGCCCGCTTTGGCCACTTCTACCGGATTGGCGACGCAGGACGTCAGGGCCGGCGGAGGCGTCGGCGGCGGCACGAAGGGCCGCACGTTGATGCCGATCGTCGAGCTGGTCTGGCCGAACGAGTTGGTCGCGGTGATGGTGTAGACCGTGGTCAGGTTCGGCGAGACCGGTGCGTTGCCGGACAGGCCGACCGTGCCGAGAGAGGAGATCGAAACGTTGGTTGCGTTCTCAACCAGCCAGTCGATGGACGAGCGTTCACCCGCGGTGATGTCCATCGGCGATGCGGTGAAGCGGATGATACGCGGCAGTTGGTTCTGCGTGCCGCCGCCGCCACCGGCGTTGACCTGAACGACGGCGGTGGCTGACGACGAGCCGAACTGGTTGGTGGCGGTGATCGTATAGGTCGTCGTCTCGGTGGGCGAAACCTGCGAAGCGCCGTTGGCGTTGACCGTTCCGATACCGGAGATAGTCACCGACTGCGCGTTCTCGGTCTGCCAAGCGAGGGTCGAGGCGTCACCCCGCGTGATCGTCGCGGGGGTGGCGTTAAAGCTGAGGATGCGGGGCGTCGGTCGTTCCACCGTGACGGTGACGGTTTCCACCGATTCGCTGTTCGCGTTGCGGGCGACCAGTCGGTACGTGGTCGTTTCGGTCGGGGTTACCTGCACGGTTCCCTGCACGTTGTTGACGCGGCCAGGGCCGGGCGTGATCTCGGCGGTATCGGCGTTTTCGATCAACCAGAGCAGGTTGACGGGCGTGCCGGCGCGGACCACTTGCGGATTGGCTTGGAAGCGGATGATGCGGGCCTGTTGCGGGGCGCGCGAGGTGACGTTGGCGCGGGCAATACCGGTTGCGCCGCGATCGTCGCGGACGGTCAGGCGGAAGCCGTAGGTCTGGCCCGCGGCGGCGGTGAATGTCGCAATGGCCGCGTTGGCGCCGTTGAGGGTCACCGACGGACCGGCGGTTTGCGTCCATTCATAGGTAATGGGGTCGCCATCGGGATCGTAGGAGGCCGAGCCGTCGAGCCGGATCGGACCGGCGGTGACGTTGACCTGATCGCCGCCGGCGTCGGCGATAGGCGCCGAGTTGCCCGTGCGAATACGGCGGGTCAGCATTTCATACCGCACGCGCGGGATGTCGACCGGCACTGGGCCTTCGACGTTCTTGTAGTCCTTCGGACGGAGGAAGTTGCCGAACAGGATGCCGAAGCGGACGGCGCCGGAGTTGTTACGGCCGACCAGCGTTTCGTTCCAACCGCCTTCGATGGAAAGGGCCAGCGTCTTGTTGAGCGGCTGCACCAGGCGAATCATACCGCCGGGCTTGTTGCCTCCCGCGAAGGTCCGTAGGAAGCCGAGGTTGGCGTCCATGTAGGTGTCGTTCCAGAGGGCGACCGAACCCGATCCGCCAACCTGATCGACCACCCGGAGATAAGTCTCCAGCATTGTATTAGGCCCGGCGACAGCGCGGTTTACAACCGCATTGTTCAAGAAAGACTTCGTGCCGAATAAGCCGACGCGGCCGCGGTTGAAGAGGTAGTCGACAGTCAGCGCGCCCTGGCCGAGCGTGCCGCCGGAGCGGAACTGGCTGATGTTGACGTGCTTGAAGCTGGACATCAGGCCCATCTGAATTTTGTCGAAGCGCTGCACGAAGCCGGCGTCGAACTGACCTTCCTGGCGATCGCGGAAGTACATGTATTCGGCTTCGCTCTGGAACGCGGAACTCTTGCCCATCGGCGCGAAGAAGCGGCCTTTGCCCGTGAACGTCAGACGGCCTTCGTTGTCGGAGCCGGCGTTGGCGCCGAGAATCGAGAAGGTCGGACCGCCGGGACCACCGCGCGAGGACATGGCGTCCTGAACCGCTTTCTTGGCGGCGGCGGTGACGTCTTCCTTGGCTTGTGGTGTGAGGCCCGCGGCGCCTGCACCCGTGGGGCCTTGGGCGCCAGTGCCCGCAGGGCCTTGGGCGCCCTGCGCGCCGGCGGTGGGAGCGGCGGCCGACAACTTGCCATGGTCTTCCTTGAGCTTGGCGACTTCATTAGCCAACTTGTCGTTATCGGTCTTCATCGTGCGGAGCAGCGCGAGGATATCGTCGAGCTTGTCGAGGCGCTTCAGGATCTCGTCACAGCACTTGGGATCGGCTGCGGCGGCGGGCCCGCCCGCGGCGTTGTTCAAGTTGCGGATCGCGTCGCCGACGCCGCCGGCCGAAACCGTGCGGCCCTGGCCGTCGGCGACGTGGAGCATCGTGCGCCGGTTCATCCAGCGGCCTTCCTTCGACTCATTCCCGTACTTGGGCGACGTCATGCCTTGCGTAGCCGCGGAGACCTGATCGGGGCGGGCGCCGTACTTTTCGAGAAACGACTTAACGGCCTGTGCGCGCGCCATGCCGAGCTTTTCGTTAGCCTTCTTGGAGCCGACGTTATCGGTGTGGCCTTCGACGCGGACTTTGAAGGAGGGGTTCTTGGTCAGCAACTCCGCCAAGCGAAGCAAGCTCGGGTATCCATCGGTCAGCACGGCCGAGCCGGTTTCGAAATTGACCTCTTCCCAATCGTCCTTGGTCGCGGCGGTGTTGAGCCCCTGGGCGAATAGCGAAGCGGAGACAAGCGAGGTGAGAGCAAGATACTGTAGGGACCGTGGAAGCATGACGAAGGTCCTCCTTCTGATTGAACTGGTTGGTTTGATGAGACTACGAGAGGTGCTGTTACAGCAGACCTGGGAGAAAAAGGCGCGGATGGCGCATTGAGCGCCATCTCACAAGGTACCACTGAATCGGTTGATTTCGTTCTACTTAGCGCTTTATGCGGTACGAAAAATCCCAGGCCTGAGTATTTCCCTTACCTTCGGTGAACTCAACCCACGCGTATTCTCCGGGCTTGAGCGGCTCCATCGGCCATACCTTGTACAAATTCTCGCCGACCTGTTTGCGGAAGATCTCGACTTGCTCGTGGATAACCATGATCTCCTTGACCACAGGCACGATCTCCCACTTTTCGACGATGCGGTTATTCGTCTTCGGCGCGGGGAGGCAGCGGACGAGACCGAAGCGCTCCTCCTTGTTCAGGCGGAAGTAAAACTCGGGACGTTCGTCATTCACAACGAATTCGCTCGCCGCGCCTTTCATCTCGACATGGCTCTTGCCGGTCAGAATCGGGATCGGTGTGATGGCTTTAAGGATGGTCCGTTTCTTGTCGCTGACGTTCGTCAACTCGGCTTGTTTCAACGCCTTCATCGGCTCACCATCAACAACCAGATAAAGCCCGGCCTCGGCGGGGACGGAACGGATCTCCTTGCGCGTGGCGCGCTCGGCGGCGTCCTCTTCGGCCTCGGCTTTCTTCTCGGCCTTCACTACTTCGGCGAGTGCGGCGACGGTGGCCTTGGTCTTGGCCAGGTCGACGAGTTCGGTTGGGATCTCTTCCCAATCGGAACGCTCAAGGGAGTAGAAGCGAACGCGGTCGGCCAGGACTTGATACTCGCGGGCGACGTGGTAGGTGCCGTCTTTAAGATAGAGCTTGACGCTATCGGCATAAAGAGCCGCGGCGAAGACGACGAGCAGGAGGAAACGCATCCTGCCTCCATGATAGAACTGAATGCGAACACGCACACTGGGTAGGACGGGACTGGCCGTCTCCGAGATTGGGTTTGGGGCTTGGGGGATCGGCGGCAAGCAGTGGTTGAACGGTTCGGACGCCGACTCGCTGGACGCGCTGCATAGGGCGATCGAGCTTGGGATCAACCTGGTTGATACGGCGTTCGCTTACAACGAAGGCCATTCGGTACAGCTGATCGCCGACGTCCTTCCGTACGACTACATTGTCGACATGACCGAGCAGTCGCTGTGCAACTTGAAGACCGAAGGGATCGGCTTGCAGCAGTTCCATGTGTGGAACCCGGAGTGGCTGGCGAGCGACGATTGGCGGCGGGGGATCGAGGATCTAAAGAAGACAGGGAAGGTGCGCTACTTCGGCATTTCGATCAACGGCGACCATAAGGCGCAGATCGCGCGCGGTGCGCCGTTTTGGGAGACGCGAATCTGGCAGAGACGGCGCTGCGGTTTACACTTTCAAACGTTGGCGTCTCCACGGTGATCCCGGAATCTCGTAGGGTAAGAAATGTGGAGGCGAACGCTGCGGTTTCCGTAAAGGGCGCGCTTGACGCCGAGACCATGGCAAGATGAAAACGGCATGCTTGGGCGAAGTGTTTTTATCAGTAGTCTGGCTCTGAGCGCGGCAGCGGCGTTCGGCCAGGATTATTTTCCGCTCGATGTCGGCAACGTGTGGGTCTACAAGGTCCAAGGAATGCCGCCGACGGCGGGCGAGTCGACCATCACGGTTGAGGTCCGCAAGGCCGAAGAGCGGAACGGACAATTCTACTACCAGCTTGTCGACTACAGAACCGGTGCGTACTGGGTGCGAAACGACGGTGCGGGACGGGTTCTGCAACTCGACGAAAAAACCGGCGAAGAGCGGCTTTGGTACGACTTCACCAAGCCGAAGGGCGAAGTCTGGGCGTCCGCACTGCC
>VFZQ01000511.1 GCA_016871135.1 Acidobacteriota bacterium
CGCTGCAGAAGAATTTCAACATCATCAAGGAACGGGTGCGCACGCAACTGCGCGCGGACTTCATCAACTCGACAAACAGCCCGTATTTCACCCAACTCGTGGGCAATCCGCCGAATGTGACCAATGCCAACTTCGGGCAGATCAACCCGCAGCAGAATAATTCACCACGAAACATTTATCTGGAGTTCCGGTTGTTCTTTTAGGCGTAGCATAATCAATCCATGCGTTTGGCTCTCTTCGCCCTCGCCGCTTGCGCGGCGTTCGCACAATCCTTCTACTTGAAAGACGGCGACCGCGTCGTCTTCTTCGGCGATTCGATCACCGATCAACGCCTCTACACGACATTCACCGAGACCTTCACGGTCACGCGTTTTCCGAAAGCGAAGATCGGCTTCGTCCACTCCGGCTGGGGCGGCGACCGCGTTGGCGGCGGCGCGGGCGGCGGCATCGCAGTGCGCCTCGATCGCGATGTGCTCGCCTATAAGCCGACCGTCGTCACCATCATGCTCGGCATGAACGACGGCCGTGTACGAGCCTTCGACAATCAGATCTTCGAGATCTACTCGCGCGGCTATCGCAGCCTCGTCGACACTTTGAAGAAGGCCCCCAATCCACCGCGCATCACCGCGATTCAGCCTTCGCCGTACGACGACTACGCCTATCCGCCGCGCTTCCCCGGCGGCTATAACGCCACGTTGCTGAAGTTCTCCGGCTTCATCGCCGATCTCGCCAAACAGCAAGGCCTCTCCGTCGCCGACCTCAATCGCCCCGTCACGGCGATGCTATCGAAAGCCGCCGCGACATCGAGCGCCGATGCGAAGAAGATCATCCCCGATCGCGTTCACCCCGGCGCTTCGGGTCATCTCATCATGGCCGGCGCGTTGCTCAACGCGTGGAATGCGCCCTCGACGGTCAGCCGCGTCGAGATCGACAACGCCGCGCGCCGCGTCGCCAAGTACGACAATGCCAGCGTCGTGAACGCCGTCTTCGGCCCGCGCGTCACGTGGACGCAGACCGACGACGCGCTGCCGATGCCCATCGACATGGCCGATCCCATCATCGCGCTCGCGGTCAACTCCTCGGACTTTATCGAAAAACTGAATCAACAGATCGTCAAAGTCACCGGTCTCTCGCCCGGCCCGCACACCCTTTCGATTGACGGCAGCGAGATCGCAACACGCACGCACACCGAGTGGGCGCAAGGTGTCAACATCGCCACACTCCGCACGCCGATGTGGGAACAGGCCACGCGAGTGCATGCGCTCACCGTGAAGCGCGCGGGCGTCCACAACACTCGTTGGCGTTCGGTGGAAGTGCCGCTCGCCACCGACGGTGTCGACACCGCGCCGGCGATCAGAGCCCTCGACGAACTCGACACGCAACTCGCGGCGAAGCAGCGCGCCGCCGCGCAACCGGTCGCGCATCAGTTTGAGCTCGCGCCGGGGGGATCCAAATTTCATTCCGTCTTTAATGGGCGCGACCTCACGGGCTGGCACATCAGCAAGACGAATCATCATGGCCAGACGCGAGGCTGGGTCGTCGACAACGGCGTCATCACCGGCACACAGGACAAACCTGGCCACGGCGGCATTTTGCTCACCGACAAACGCTACAAGAACTTCGAAGTGCAACTCGAAATCAACCCGGACTACAGTTGCGATAGCGGCCTCTTCCTGCGCGCCAGTGAAAAGGGCGAGGCGTATCAGGTGATGCTCGATTACCTCGACGGCGGCTCGATGGGCGGTGTCTACGGCGAGAAGCTACAGGGCCTCAAAGGCGCGTTTCCGAATTGGATGGAGTGGTTCAAGCGCGGCGACTGGAATCATCTGCGCGCGCGCATTGAAGGCGATGTGCCGCGCATTCAAGTGTGGTTGAACGGCATCAAGATCACCGATTGGAAAGACACCGAAAATCGTTTGGTTGGCGGTGCGACCGATGGCCACATCGCCGTGCAAGTCCATGCGGGCAATCGCTGGATTCCCGGCGGCAAACATCGATTCCGCAACATCTCCGTGAAGGAGTTGCCGTGAGGTACGACTACGCTATCTTCGGAGCCGGAGTCTGGGGCGCATGGCTGGCGCGCACGCTGCATCGAAGCGGCAAGAAAGTATTGCTGGTCGATCAACACGGCCCCGCCAACAACCGCGCATCGAGCGGCGGCGAAACGCGCATCATCCGAATGGGATATGGCACGAAGGCCATCTACACCGAGTGGTCGCTGCGCGCGCTTCGGCTCTATAAGGAGTTCTACGCCAAGACCGATCCCACCCTCTTTCACAACACCGGCATGTTGTGGATGTGCCGGGACAATGACGAGTTTGCGCGGCAGTCGATCGACGTGTTCAAGAAGCAGGACGTGCGCCACGAAGTTCTCACGCGCGGCGAACTCGACAAGCGTTATCCGCAAATCGATTTCGGTGCGTGCACGTGGGGACTGTTCGAACACGATGCCGGCGGATTGCTAGCGCGCCGAGGCGTGCAGACCGTCGTGCGGGAGACGGTCCGTGAAGGACTGACTTACGAGCAGGCTTTCGTCGCACCGCCCGGCAAACACAAATACGACGCGGGTACTTACGTCTACGCGTGCGGGCCGTGGCTGAAGAAACTCTTTCCCGAAGTGCTCGGCAACAAGATCAACCCGACGCGCCAGGAAGTCTTCTATTTCGGCACTTCGCCCGGCGACACGGCCTTTCGTATTCCGCGCATGCCCTGCTGGGTCGATGGCGGCGATAGCGTCTACGGCCTTCCCGACATCGAAAACCGCGGCTTCAAGCTGGCCATCGACGCACACGGGCCAACGATCGATCCCGACACGCAGGACCGCGCGCCGACGAAAGCCGTAATGGATCACGCGCGCGCCTACATCGCCAAACGGTTCCCCTCGCTGAAGGACGCGCCGCTTACACAGGCCGAAGTCTGCCAGTACGAGAACACTGCTAATGGCGATTACGTCATCGACAAACATCCCGAGCACGCGAATGTCTGGCTGCTCGGCGGCGGCTCTGGCCACGGCTACAAACATGGCCCAGCGCTTGCTGAGTATGTCGCGGCCGCGCTCGAGGGCAAGGGCCGCATCGACCCGATGTTTTCACTCGCCGCCAAGGCCGACGTTTCGGCCGCGCAACGCAACGCAACGATTCCGCAAAAGTAGGTACAAATGCTTCGATTGCTCCTCGCCACAATGACGATCCTCGCGCAGCCGACGCCGGAAGAGGCCGCGAAGCTGCGCGCCCGCGTCGCCGCCGCGCCGAAGTTGAAGCTGCGCAAGACCGAACTCAACGTTAAGCCGCCGCGCGCGGGCTGGGAACTTGGCTTCGTCTCATCGGCGGCGGTCGACCGCAAAGGCCGCATCTACCTCTTGCAGCGCGGCCTCACCGCGCAGCCCGTCGTCGTCGTCGACAAGAACGGGAAAGTCCTGCGCGAGTGGGGCAAAGGTCTTTTCAAGATCCCGCACTCGATCCGTGTCGCGCCAGACGGCTCGATCTGGACCGTCGACTCGGCGTCGAGCATGATCTACAAGTTCACGCCCGAAGGGAAGAAGCTGCTCGAAATCAGCGTCGGCGAGCAGCCCAAACGCAACTCCGATTTCGTCGGAACCGCCGACATCACGTTCGGACCGGACGGACGGTTGTTCATCGCCGATGGCTACGGCAACAAGCGCGTGCTCGAATACACCGCCGACGGCAAACGCGTGAAGCAGTGGGGCGAATTCAACCTACCGCACGGCATCGCCATGGACACCGACAACACGCTTTTCATCGCCGATCGTGAGAACGGCTTCGTGCAACACTTCACGCTCGACGGCACGTTCATCAGCAAGTTCGAAGGCCTCGGCAAGACGTTCTCGGTGACCATTGCCAACGGTGCGTTGTGGATCGGCGCTCAGCCGCGCAATGAACCCAACGGCGCACCCGGTTGGCTGATGAAGATCAATCGAAAGACTGGCGATATCGAAGGCGCCGTTGCATCCACGGGTCATCACTCGCTGGCCGTATTGCCGAACGGCGAACTGATCACCGGCGTGCGTCCCAACCAGATTCTTTGGTTTCGTAACTGAACCGTAACGATCCTCGCAACATTCTGTAACCAAGTCCGGGCGATAACGGAAGTGACAGAAATGATGAATCCGCTCCCCGAAATCGGTCGGGGGTAAGGCGGAAGAAAGCGAGGGTCTGTGAACCCTTTCAACTTGGCTGGGCCGGAGTTCCTGGTCTTCTACGTGGTCTTCGCGGGAGCGCTGATTATCGCTGCCGCCGTCTACTGGCATATTCGCACCAGCCGCGCGGACGTGCCGGTTCTAACCAACCCATACGAGATCGCCTACCTGCGGGGTGGTCCCTCTGAAGCGATCCGAGTCGCCGTCATCGGCCTGATGGAACGTAATGTGCTCGAAGCCGACGAGCTTCGAGTGGTGAGGACGATCGAGGGCCCCTGCGGGGCGGTCAACGACCCCTTCGAGCGCAAGATCGTCGATCACTTCCGGACACGCGGCGCCGCATCCACGGCCCCCAAGAATGACTCGCTGACCGAGTTGCTTCGGCCGGTCAAGGAAAGGCTCGAACGCGAAGGACTGGTTCCAAACAAAGAACTAGACGCACTCCGCATGCTGCTCATCGGCGGGGTGCTCTCGCTGCTCTGGATCGTGGCCCTGACCAAGATCGCCATCGCGCTCGATCGCGGCAAGGGCAACGTCGGGTTCCTTGTCATCCTTGTG
>VFZQ01000512.1 GCA_016871135.1 Acidobacteriota bacterium
CTCGGTCGCCTTGGACAGATCGCCTTTCGCACCGGGCTTGATGGCGTAGGTTTTTTGAATCGGCGGGTACGAGTTCGAGACAAAGTAGAGGCCATCGGCGAAGATCGGCGTTGTGACGGTGATCTCCGAGTTCGGTCCGACGTTCCACAACTCCTTGCCGGTCTTGACGTCGTAGCCGCGAACCGACTTCGTTCCGTTGGTCACCAACTCGCCGTTGGGCATGACCGTGGGCGTTCCCCAGGTGGGGATCTCTTCGCGCGCGGTGCGCCAGCGCTCCTTGCCCGTGGCGATTTCGTACGCCGCGATGAAGCTGTCCTTGTGGCGATCGACCTGGACGATCACCGCGCCGTCGTGGATGATCGGCGAACTCGCGGCGCCCCATTCGTAGTCAGGCTCGAAGAACCATCCGGCGTTGACGATGCCGAGGTCCTTCTTCCAGGCGAGTTTGCCGTCCCATGTGTAGACGAACAGCCCCTCGCTTCCGAAGTACGACACGACGAATTTTCCATCGGTCGCGCAGGTTGAGTTCGCCTGCGTCGCTTTTGGATGGCGCTTGGTTTTGGGAAGGCCTTCGTGTGCCAGTTGCTCCCAGACGATCTTGCCGGACTTGCGGTCGACGGCGTAGGTCTTCCATTGCTGCTTCGATGTGTCGGCGTGCGACTCAGTCGTGCCGTACAACCCGTGCTTCACCTTCGATGTCGCGTCGGCCGAGATTGCCGATGTTACGAAGACGCGATCGCCGAAGACGACGGGGGACGACAGTCCGAGTCCCGGAATCGCTGTCTTCCAAAGCACGTTCTCGCCTTTTTCGCCGTTCCATCGCAGGGGCGCCGTTGCCGACGCGCTGACACCCGAGGCGCCGACGCCGCGAAACTGCGGCCACGATTCGGCGGCGAACGCCGCGGCTGAGAGCAGAATCAGAGACTTCATTTCGCCACCTTCGTGAACGTCAGCGTCCGGCCGTTCTGTTCGAGTTTGATCGCGCCAGCGCCGTCGAACGTCAATTTGCCGTTCACGGCCGCGAGTGTGAAGACCGTGTCGCTCTCCGCTGCCATTGCAAACTTCGGCTGACCCGTGCCCTGCACGTACATGATTCCGTCGACCGCCGTGACGTCGAGCTTCAGCGGTACTTCGGTCGAACCGTACTCGCCGACGTACTTGTTTAACACCGCCATGTCGGTTTTCTTCGCTGGAGGCAGCATGCCCTTGCGAACGAACTCCATGTTTTGCCCGTTCTGATTCAGCGTGAAACCGTCCTTCTTGAACGTAACTTTCAGATTCGCGGGCGCGAAGCTGAATTCGGTCGCGCTATCGGCGCTCAGAGGCGCGGCCTGCTGGCCTTCGGCCTGTATCTTCAACTGGCCGTCTTCGTGCAAGATCTTAATCGGCACCGGAATCGTTTGCGAAGCGTACTCACCCGCGTAGGTGGCGAGCGTTTCCGCCGCGACCTTTTCGATCTTCGGTTCCGGCGCGCCGGCCTTGCGGAGCACCGCGGCCATGTCGTCCTTCTTCACCGTAATCGCGGCCTTCAGAGCGCCTTCCAATTCGGCCGGTGTGAACTTGTGTTGCAGCGCCGCCTGTAACAGCGCGGCGTTGCCCATGCCAACCGTCATGTTCAGTTGCCGGCCCGTGAGTGTTACACCCTTGGCGAGCACCGCCTTCACGACTTCGGTCAACTGTTTCTGTAACGCGCCGTCGATCAGCGACGACTTATAGAAAGTGTCTGTAACGTTCGGGTTCGCGCCCTTTTCCAACAGAAGCAACGCCACTTCGGCATGCCGGTTAAAGACGGCCATGAAGAGCGGCGTGGAACCGTATTGGTTTTTCCATTCGAGCGGGGCGCCCGCTTCGAGCAGCTTCTTCACCTCCGCCAACTGGCCGCGGCGCGCGGCGGTATGCAGGTCCTCGCCCGGGTCGGCAAACAGCGCCATGCCCGCGAGAACTATAATCAGGAATAGTTTCATGCAGCCTCTCTTCTCTCCAACGTCCATGGTACGAATTTGTTCCCTCTTTGTTCTAGCGCTGCCGCTGATGGCCGACTGGGTCGACTGGCGTGGCCCGAATCGCGACGGGCGTTCGCCGGAAAAAAATCTACCGGCTTCGTGGTCGCCCGCGGGTGAGAACCTCGCGTGGAAAGCGCCCGTCGGCGGCCGTTCGGCGCCCGTGGTGCACGGCGATCATGTTTACATTCTCACCGTGCTCGGCACCGGCAAGAATCTGCAAGAGCGTCTGGTGTGCCTGCATACCGATAGCGGAAAACAGCTCTGGGAGCAACGTATCAATCTATGGCTTAGCGACGTGCCGCCGCATCGCGCGGCGTGGTCTTCGCCGTCGGTGGATCCGGAGAGCGGCAACGTATTTATCTTCAGTGTTCATGGTGTGCTCACCGCCTTTACACGCGACGGCAAGAAGCTATGGGAGCGCTCATTGGCCGAAGATTTTGCCTTTGTAACGACGCACGGCGGCCGGACCGGATCGCCAATCGTCGATGGCGAACTGATCATCGTCAACGGCATCTCGACCGGTTGGGGGGCGCTGTCGCGCGCGGGCCATCGTTTCTGGGCTTTCAACAAGAAGAACGGCGAACTCGTTTACTTGAGCGCGCCTGGTGGACGGCCGTACGACACGACGTATTCGCCGCCCATCATCGCCGAGATCGATGGCGTCCGGCAGTTGATCGCCGGCGGCGGCGACGGGAACGCTCATGCCGTGAAGGCTCAGACGGGAGAAGCGTTGTGGCGTTATGAGGTTTCCAAGCGCGGCTTGAACACGGGCGTGGTCGTCAACGGCAAGACCGCCTACATCACGCACAGCGAAGAGAATTTGGACACGAGCGAAATGGGCCTGTTCAGCGCGATCGACGCGACCATGCGCGGGCCGATCAAGAAAGACCAGGCGAAGTTTTACTACCCGGGCTATCAGCTCGGTTTCAGCTCGCCGATTATCGACGGCGACCGGTTCCTGCAGGTCGACAACGGCGCTAACATCTTTGCCTTCGACGTGCAGACCGGCAAGCAGATCTGGAAGCAAAACCTCGGTACGATTCAGAAATCGTCGATGGTGCTTGGCGACGGAAAACTGTATGTTGGCACGGAGAATGGCAAGTTCTATATCGTCAAACCGCACAACGACCGCGCCGAGAAGATGAGCGAAGTGTCGTTCATCAAGCCCGGCGAAAGCGAAGAGGAAGGCGAGAAGGTGATCGCCTCGGTGGCTATCAGCCAGGGGCGCGTGTTCCTTGTTACGACGAAGAACACTTACGCGATTGGAAAGAAACAGGCCGCGCCGAAGGTCGATTTGCCGAAGCCGGTCAGCGCCCTTGCCGGCGCAGCGGCGAAGTTCGTGCAAGTCGTTCCCGCCGAGATCCTGATTAAGCCGGGCGAGTCCGCGAATTTCCGCGCGCGACTTTTCGATGAGAAGGGCAACTTCATTCGCGAGGAGAAGGCGACGTGGGCGATCGAAGGTTTGAAGGGCGTAATCAACCAGGACGGCAAGTACATAGCGTCGTCGGATAAGGTGGCGCAGGCCGGCATATTGAAAGCCACGGCCGCGGGCGTGACTGGGCAGGCTCGCGTGCGGGTGGTTCCGCCGCTCGATTGGAGCTGGGACTTCGAGTCGATGAACGTCGACACGGTTCCGATGGAATGGGTTAATTGCAATACCAAGTACGCCGTGCGCCAGGAAGAGGGGAACAAGGTACTGGTGAAGTTCGCCGACAACCCCGCCACCAAACGCGCGCGTGTGTTCATGGGGCCGAACGATTTGCACGATTACACGGTGCAGGCCGATGTGCGCGCTTCGCAGAAGCGGCGGCAAATGGGCGACGTCGGCGTTGTGGCGCAACGGTTCAATTTGATGTTGTTCGGCAATGCGGAGAAAGTGGAACTGCAGACGTGGCAGCCCGAGACGGAACGCACCACGTCCGCGAAGTATCAATGGAAGTGGGACACGTGGTACACGATGAAACTGCGCGTGGAGAATTTGCCGGACGGCCGCGTGAGAGCGCAGGGCAAGGTCTGGCCGAAGAGCGAGGCGGAGCCCGCCGCTTGGACAGTGGAACGCATCGACCCCGCCAATCTCGCCGAACGCCAAGGCGCGCCTGGCATCTACGCCGATGCCCCGTATGAAGTCTTTTTCGATAACGTGAAGGTGACCAAAAACTGATGACACGCAAGAATGTGCAAACCGCGCTGCTCGGCAGCGCTTTGCTCGCCGGGTATTTGACCGCGAGCGACGCCGCAAAAGACTGGCCGATGTGGGGCGGAACCATGGATCGCAACATGGTCTCCAACATGAAGGGCGTTCCCGACAAGTGGGATTACGCGAAGAAGGAGAACGTCAAGTGGGTCTCCAAGCTTGGTTCGCAGAGTTACGGGAATCCGGTCGTCGCCAACGGCGTCGTGCTTGTCGGCACGAATAACGAAGGCCTGCGCGATCCGAAACAAGGCGGCGATCGCGGCGTGCTGATCGCCTTCCGCGAGTCCGACGGCGAGTTCCTTTGGCAGATCACGCACGAAAAACTGGCCGCGGGCCGCGTCAACGATTGGCCGTATCAGGGCGTCTGCTCCTCGCCGCTGGTTGAGGGCGATATCGTTTACTACGTGTCCAGCCGCGGCGAAGTGATCGCCGCCGATTTGAAGGGGATGGCGAACGGTAACGACGGCCCGTTCAAGGGCGAGAAGCATACCGGTCCAAAAGACGGCGACA
>VFZQ01000513.1 GCA_016871135.1 Acidobacteriota bacterium
TTCCGCCGCGCCGCTTCCAGCCGCACGGAGGAAAAACTGGAAGCCCCGCCAATCGCCCTGCCGCCCGCCGAGAAAGTGCTGCTGGAACTCGTGCTGGCCAGCGCCCCGGCGCGCGCGATGGTGATTCCGCGTGTCGGCGGGACGCCGTATTTTCAGGAAAGCCCCGCAGCCGAGCTATGGTCCGCACTGGCTTCAATGACCGAATTCTCTTGGGAGGCGCTGGAAAAACAACTTAGTCCCGCGGGTCTGACCCTAATGGCATCCCTCGCTTTTGCCGATCATCAAGGATCCGAACAACAATTGATGGAGCAGACCGAGGCGTGTCTTCAAAAGCTGGCCATGGGAGACCGGAAAACCGCGATGGCGGATTTGAAGAGGCGTATTCGCGCGGCCGAGTCGAGCGGACAGATTATGGAAGCGCTCCAGCTTGCCGAAGAGCTAAACAGGATGCAGCGTTCCCAATAACGAATGGACCGAGCCGGAGCGACTTCGTTGGAAGTAGTTCGAAGCGGTGCGATACAATGAGGATTCAAAGTGCAGGGGCAGCCGTGGCAACGGAAGACAAGATCAGTCGAATCCGAAATCTAGTCGAGAACGGCAAAGAGAAGGGTTACCTTCTCTATGACGAAGTCAGCGACGCGCTCCCTGACGACATTGAATCGCCGGCCGGCATCGAAGAACTGCTTACCGACCTGGAAAGCGCGGGCATTGAATTGCTCGTCGACGCCAAGGACGGCGGCTTCGGAATCAAATTCGAAGAGTCCGAAAACGCCGACGACGCGGATGGGGCCGGTGAGTTCGGCGACAAGACCAACGACCCGGTGCGCATGTACTTGCGCGAAATGGGAACGGTCCCCCTGCTCACCCGGGATGGGGAAATCGAACTGGCGCGCCGCATCGAAAAGGGACAGAAAAACGTCTCGAAGGCGTTATCTCGTTCGCCCCTGGCGGTGATGGAACTTGGCCAACTCCGCGACGATCTGAATACAGCCTCCGTTGCACTGGAAGAGGTGATCATCGCCGGCGAGGAGATTGACGACGCCGCGCTCGATGAAGCTGATTTCGAAGAGGAGGCGCCGCAGTCGACCGAAATTATCCAGTTCTTCGAGGAACTGGACCGGCTCGAAAACAAGGCGGCGCAAACCCGTCAACGGCTACTCGGAGTTCCCCGTTCCGGAAAACCCAAACAGTGGCGAGGCCTTCGCATCACACTGCTCCGCACACAAGTCAAGATCAGCCAGCTCATCCGGCTTATGCCGTTCGGCGGACCGGTTTGGCGGCGCATTACGAACCGCCTCCGCACCGCCGTCGACTCGCTCCGGCCGCTGGAACTGAAGATAGCCGAAACGCAGCGGCGAATCGAAGACCTGGAAGCGCGGCAGAATGGCGACGACCACGGCGCCCAAATCAAGGAACTCCGCCGGGAGATAAAATCGATCTCCGAAAACGTCGAGACCATGGAACGCGAATTCGGCGCGACCTACACCGACCTCCGCCGTTCGCTGCAAATCGTCGATCGCGGCGAGGCGGAAGCCGACATCGCCAAAAAGCAATTGATCGAGGCGAATCTGCGCTTGGTCGTTTCGATCGCCAAACGCTACACAAACCGCGGCCTGCAGTTCCTCGATCTCATCCAGGAAGGCAATATCGGTTTGATGAAGGCGGTCGACAAGTTCGACTACCAGCGCGGCTACAAGTTCTCCACCTACGCCACTTGGTGGGTGCGTCAGTCCATCACCCGCGCCCTCGCCGACCAGGCCCGCACGATCCGCATTCCCGTGCACATGATCGAGACGATCAACAAGCTCGTGCGCACGCAGCGCCAATTGCAGCAGGAGATTGGCCGCGAGCCGTCCACTGACGAACTGGCGCGCAAGCTGGAACTGCCCGTGGGCAAGATCCGTAAAATCATGCGCATCGCCCAGGAGCCGATCTCACTGGAAACGCCCGTCGGCGAAGAGGACGAGTCGCATCTCGGCGACTTCATCGTCGACAAGCGCATGGCCTCGCCCGCTGAAGCCGTCATCAATCTCAATCTGCGCGATCAGACCGCGGAAGTGCTGAAGAGCCTGACACCCCGCGAAGAAAAGATCATTAAGATGCGCTTCGGCCTGCAAGACGGCAGCGAACATACGCTCGAAGAGGTCGGCCAATTTTTCGCCGTCACGCGCGAACGTATCCGGCAAATCGAAGCGAAGGCGCTGCGCAAGCTGCGCCACCCGAGCCGCTCTCACAGGCTGCGCGCCTTCTTGGAATCCAACCGCGACCGCGAGTAGAGCCGTTCCACTTCAGCGTGAATGCGCGCCGGCACCAGATGGCGCCACTCGGCGCCACACGCAATCGCCTGTCTCACGGCGGTGGATGACACCTCGTCCCAGTTGGCCTCGATCGTCTCAACAAAACCGGCCAACGAATCCGGCGGCTGAAACGCCCCATCGCGCGAGGCAGCCAGCAACCGGTATTCGGCACGTTGCCGCTCGATCGAAGTGTCCGCATCGTAGCGCCAGGAGACAATTCGTTCGGCCGCATCGCGCCCGCAAAGCACCAATGGCGTCTCGATGTGCGTCACGCACCGCCGAACCTCGCGGGCCATTTCGATGAACAGCCCGCCGTCCGAGGTCGCAACCGCCAATCGCCGTTCGCCCGCCGTCAGTCCAGCCAGCATGTGCAGCCGATCGGCGAGGCTAACCTCGTCGTAGGCTTTGTGCGGAAACGCACGCGGCAGTACAAAAACCACCGCGTCGACGCGATCCAGCGCCGCGTTCGCAAGGCCCTCGTGCGCCTTGGTCGGCGGGTGGAAACTGCCGGGCAACAACGCAACCCGGCGCGCCCATTCGATCGAACCAGCGAAAAACTCCACTACTTACGGCGGCGCGCGGCGGCCAGTTTCTTTACGAAAGCGGCGTGCTCAGCCGACCTGACGCCGAGTTCCACGGCGGCCCGCAACGACTTCTTCTTGTTCCACAACGCGTCGGGATCAAGCCAAAGACCCGGAAATATTTTCGAGCGGAGCAATCCATCCTCGCCCGGTTCGATCTCCTGATACTTCCCACGCGAAAGCGTCCGCCAAACGACTTGTCTCGGATTCAGTAACACCGTCAGATACTCGCGTACTCCCGAGCGCCGGTAAAGATCGAGCTTGGTTCCGAGATCACGCGAAAGGCTCGAACCACAGACTTCGATGACCAGTTCGGGCGCGCCCGCGACATAGTCGCCGACATCGCGCGACTGGCCGCCACACTCCGGCAATATTCGTAACGAGATGTCGGGCTGTGGTACGTCGCCGACACCCATCACCCACGTCCCTTCCAAACCGCCCTCGCAACCCGGCGTAACCGCCGAATAGTGGGACAACCAATTTGTCACTCCATAATGGATAACGCTATGAGCACGGCTAACGGGAGAAGGCATAAGATAAACAACTCCATCAATCAACTCCGCCTGCTTCAGGTCCGGCATCGCCTCCCAACGGCGCAGGAATTCACGGCTGTCCAGGCGGTCGCCCTCCCGCAGCAGCGGCGGATACGCAATCGCAACACTATGCATAGTGACGGCTCCAACCACAGATTAACATGTGCATCCGCCGCGCCATCGAATTCGTATCGTAGTCTGTAAAGAGAACATGTTCACCTGGATCTGCCCGAAATGCGGGAACGACGTCCCTCCGTCCTACAGCGATTGCCCGCGTTGCGCGCCGCCCGCTCCGACGTCGGCCTCCGAACCGGCAAAGGCGGAGTCGCCAGCACCAGCCGCACCCGTTGTACAACAAGCGCCAGCGCCAGCTCCGATCGCCCAGCCCGCTCCAGCTCCGATCGCCCAGCCTGCTCCAGTCTACATGGCGCATCCGGAGCCAAAGTCCACTGCCCTGCGCGACATCGCCGTCGTATTCGGTGTGGCCGCGGTCTTGCTCGGCGCGGGCTACTTCGTTTGGAACCGCATGGAGAACGGCGACAAGCCAAACGAAGAAGCCACCACAAAAATGGAAAAGCCCGGCGAAGCCCCCAAGGACCATCCGCTCGCCAGGCAAATTGAAGTCACCGGCTTCCGGATTCGTGAACCCAAGCCCGGCCAAGCCGAAGTCAAGATGCTAGTCGTCAATCACAGTGCCGCCGACATCGCCGATCTGCGGATGACGGTAGCGCTGAGCGTCAAGGGCACGGCCAAGGAAGTCGCCAAATTCCCGCTCACAGTCAAGCGCCTCGGCGCGTTCGAGTCCACCGAAGCCTCGGCCAAAATCAAGGTCGCGATGCGTGCCTATGAGCTTCCGGACTGGCAGTTCCTGGAAGCGAAACTGTTGGTCCAAGCGCCCGAATAACCGGCCATTCGATCTTCGACGCTCCGCCCCAGTATTCGTTCAGCGTCGCTTGGCGATGTGTGAAGATTCCGGTCAGTTGATGCCGCACGGAAACCTCGTGCGCCATTCTTCCCAACACGCCGAGCGGTAAGGCATACTGCACCGTATCGCGCACCTCGGTACCGCCGGGAACGTCGAAGAACTCATGGCGGTGCCGCCATAGCGGGTACGGGCTGCGCATGCCCTCGTCGACGAAGTGATGCAGCCGGTCGTACTCGGTGATCAGCGTTCGCCAGCGCATCGGTAACCCTAACCACCGGAATCGATAGTCGATCTCAAGCCCAACCCGCATCGTTAGATCGCCTGCGGTGAGTACCTCAAAGCCCATGGCCTTCGGTGATCACCGAGTAC
>VFZQ01000514.1 GCA_016871135.1 Acidobacteriota bacterium
CCTTGCCTCTCTTCTTTCAGAGCCTAATTTGGACAGGCGTGATGTGCAACGCGAGCCCGGCGAACTTGTCGTCGACAGGATTGGTATGCCACGTCGCCCTGCCGGCGTTCTCGACCTGCACCTGAAACGTGACGCGCGCGCCCTCCGAATAGGAAGCCGCTACGTTGTGGCCGATGAAGCGCACGAAGTATTCGGGCCGCTCTCCGGCCGTCGCGCTCCAGAAATCGCCTCGGGTGACTTTGATTTCCCGAGGCCCTTCCCACCAAGGCATCGAGAAGGCGAAGTGGCCGTCGCCCTTCGGATAGACGGGCTGGCGGAGCCCCACCTTGCCAAACCAGGCGCCATTCAAATGCACATCGAGAGGAAAATTCTCGGGCCACGCCTGATCGCCTGTGTTGCGAATATGGAAGACCGCCCGGTCGTTGTGCACTTCGCGCGATAGCAGTTTCGCCGAGTATGGCCGCCCGGTTTGAAAATCGGCATCGGACGTGTCGGCGGCTGGAACAATTCCCGCGTTGCGTAACTCCAGCATTTTGTTGTGAATGGCAATCAGTTCGCGCGGGATGTCGATTTGTGAACCACAGCGGCATGTCTGATTCGTACACGACGCACACCGTGCCTCCTCCCATGGGTGGAGGCGGAAGTATTGTAAGGTCGTCGAGATGCCGAACGGGGCGGTCGGGTAGAGATAATGATACGCCGCGCGGAATAGGTAGGAGACCGGTAATCCTCTGCTACACAGGTCGTCGCAATCGCCGCAGCGGCTGCACACTACTTTCGACAACTCATCGAACCGGCGTTCCAATGAGGCCGTGTCGATATTGACGGGCTGCACATTTTCCTCGACCTCTTTCGGCGACGCCATCCCCGGCACGACGGCCGCCACGTCCTCGGTGTCGAGCAAATATCGCAGCACCTCCGCCGGCGCCGGCTTCTGCGGCAAGCCGTCGCGGTATCGATAACTCGGAAACGCCTTGCCTTCGCAGAGTAATCCGCCCGCCAGCGGCTTCATTAGCAAGATACCGACATCGCGGCTGCGCGCGAGAGGAATAACTTCCGATTTGGTGCGCCGAAGATCCTCCCGCTCATAATTTGGAATCGGCGACGGTGGCGTTTCAAAGCTCCACACTGTCGAGGCGCGGAACGTCACGAGATGATGCCCCAGTGGATTGTAGGCGAGCATGAGCGTGTCGAATACATCGCGAGAGAGGATTTCGCTCATTTGGGCGGGCGAGCCATGGTCACTGCCAAAGATTCCGGTGATCCGCCCGTGCTCTTTCAACCGCTGGAGGTAGTCGACTAGACCGCGTTCTCCCCACACATTCGCGCCAAACGCCTCTTGATCGGAGATAGCGGTCACGCCGAACAGGTCAATTCGATCGCGCCGAAATGCCGCGCAGGCGGTTTCAAATGCACGTTCGAACTCGTCTCGGGTTCCGCCGGTCTGGATCGAGAGAACAATATCCGTGGCAGAGCCGGATTCTTCAATAGCCCGGCGGAGGATCGAATATGCGCCTTCGTATTCCGGCTCCGCGTTGACGAGGTTTATTCCAAGCGCGAAGGCTCGCTTGCAGGTTTCGATCGCCTGACGCTCCGGTACGCGGCGCAGTTGATTCGTCCCGAGACCAATCTCCGACACACGGAGATTCGTTCTACCCAGCCGCCGGTATTGCATGTCTAGCGAGGGTTAGTCTAACACGCATATACTTTGAACAATGAAACTCCTCCTCGCCCTCGCCGCTTTCACCCTCGCCGCCCAGCAATGGAAACCCCTCTTCAACGGCAAGAACCTCGACGGCTGGCAGGTGGTCGGCGACGGCCACTGGCATGTCCTGGCCGACGGCACGCTTGTCGCCGAACCGGCTTCCGGCGGCAATAATCCCTTTGGCGCCTGGCCGGTCGCGCTGACCGAGAAGCAGTTCAAAGACTGGCGCCAAACACAATCCTGGTTGTACACCGTCGCCGAGTACGGCGAGTTCGACCTCCACGTCGAATACCGCGGCCCGCTCAACGGCAACAGCGGCGTCACGATTCGCGACTCCACTCGCGGCAAGTACGCAATCGGCCCCGCGCCCGACTTTGAAAAAACGCCCGCGCACTGGGGCTACGAAATTCAGATCGCCGTCGGCAGCAAGGGCAAGTACCCCAGCGGCAGCCTCTACCTCTTCGCATCCGCCGAGTTGGGTCACGAGAAAGTCGGCGACTGGAACACGCTCGACATCGAATCGCGCAACGACATCATCCGCGTGAAACTCAACGGCCATCCGGTCGCGAGCCACGCGGGGGATCCCAAGCGGCCGAAGACCGGCCCAATCGGTTTGCAGTTGCATGATCGGTTCAGTGGGATGACGTTCCGCAATATCCGTATCCGCGAGATGAAGCAATAAACGGAAAAACCGCTTAGCCGTGAAGCTTGTACTTCGACTGGATTTCACATATAATCCCTCCATCCGCCTTTGGCGGTAGATCGCAAACATCGGGAGGCAGTACATGAAGTCTCGCGCGTTATCGATGCTCGGTGCGGCGCTGCTTAGCGCAGCCGCTTTCGGGCAAATCGGCACGTCAACCATCACAGGCCGCGTCACGGATGCATCCGGCGCAGTCGTCCCCAACGTCAGCGTGAGAGTCGTGCAGCCAAGCACGAACTTCACTTCCACAACGACAACCAACAGCGAAGGGATCTATCGCGTTTTGTCGTTGCAGCCGAGCATGTATCGGATGACATTTGAATCCGCCGGCTTCAAGAAGGTAATCCGCGACAATGTCGAACTCCGCACGGGCGACACCCTCGCCGTCGACATCGCCATGCAAGTCGGCCAAGTCACCGAGTCGGTCGAGGTCACCGGCCAGGTTGCCGCGCTCGAAACGGAAACGTCTTCAACCGGCGCGGTCATGACCGGCGAGGTGCTCTACGACCTGCCTCTGTATCAGCGTTTTGTGAATTCGACGATGAATCTGGTCCCCGGCATGACCACGGGCGGTTACGCCTACGGCGGTTCGCTCGGCGCCTATCACTTGGCGGGGCAGCGCGCGGGCGCCATCGGCATCTTCGAAGACGGCGTCAACGGTAACGATCAAAACAGCGGTACCGAAACCGTCAAGCCGATTCTCAACTCCGTCGCCGAAGTCAAAGTCATCACGACGGTTCCCCCCGCCGAATACGGCCACTCCGCCGGCGGCGTTATCAACGCGGTGAAGAAAACCGGCACCAACGACTTCCACGCGATGGGCTCCTGGTACGGCCGTACGCGCCGCATGCAGCACCGGTTGTTCTTCGACAAGGAGACCACCAAGCAGCAAGGCGTGCCGTCGTTCTTCATGATGCCGGACGCCAACATTTCAGGCCCCATTGTGATTCCGAAACTCTATAACGGCAAGAACAAGACATTCTTCTTCTTCGGCTTCCAGCGGCTACACGAAAAGAAGGTCGCGCAGGTCGATTCCTCGGTGCCGAGCCTCGGCATGCGCCAAGGCAACTTCGCATTCCAAAACGCGAATGCGATCTACGATCCCGCGTCGACGCGCCAGGTCAACGGCGCCTGGTCGCGCGATATTTTCCCTGGCAACATCATTCCGGCAAGCCGCATCGATCCCGTAGCCCGCAAGGTTCTCGACTTCGATCCGTGGAATTTGCCCAGCCGTCCGGGCAACTTCATCTCGACCGGCGCAACGGGCAACTATCAGGCCAACGAACTCGCTCAGGTCTACTTGAACGACTACAACTACCGCTTCGATCACCAGTTCTCGACGGCGTTGAAGATGTACTACTCCTGGACCGATAACAAGTACCTGCCGGGATTGCAGCGGCCGTGGAACATCCGCCCCGACCGCGGCGAATTCGACGGTGTTGCCGGAAACCGCTCGCCGAGTCGTGTCAACAACATGTCGCTCGGCAAGACCTGGATCATCTCGCCAACGGTCGTCAACGACGCCCGCGTCGGCTACAACCGCCGTTGGTCGCAGTTCATCGTTCCGTCTTACCAGAAGAACTGGGGCCAGCAGCTCGGCATCCCGAACATCAATGGCGACCTGATGCCGGCTTTTGGCAGCGGCAACCGAAATGACCCCTCTTCGATGTACGGCCTCAGCGGCGCAACGCCGCGCCGGAACGTCAACGAAACGATCTCGTTCCGCAACGACCTCTCCTACATTCGCGGAACCCACGCCTTTAAGACCGGATACGAAATTCTACGCTTCCGGCTGAATTCCGCGGTGCTTGCCAACCCCGTCGCCTTCGATTTCTCGGGCGCGACTACCGGATTGCAGGCCAATGGCGTTGCGCAACCGAACACCGGCAGTCCGTTCGCCGGTTTCCTCACCGGCTTCGTCACGGCGGCCACCTTCCGTACCGAGCTAACAAGCTGGCTGCCGCGCTCCTCCATCCATAGCTTCTACATCCAGGACGATTGGAAGATCACCCCCACTTTAACCGCCAACATCGGTCTGCGTTACTCCAGCGAGAGCGCCTTCAAGACCAAGTACGGCCTGATGAGCCAGTTCGATCCGAACAGCACCGACCCAATCACCGGCCGGCGCGGCGCGGTCATTCACCCGACCGGCGGCCTCACGAATGGCGACAAGAACAACTTCAACCCGCGCCTTGGTCTCGCTTGGCACCCGCTGCAAAAGTGGGTGTTCCGCGGCGGCTTCGGCTTCTATACCGTCGACATTAAGTTCCCGGCCGGGCGCGACATGTAC
>VFZQ01000515.1 GCA_016871135.1 Acidobacteriota bacterium
TACCGAAGCCTTCCGCAAGGACGGCGCAAGAATGGCCTGGTGAAACTTCGGGAGCCTTCTATGGGCGCTGATGCCTCTGTGTTCAGAAAAGCCGAGTGGAAACGTACAGCTAGCGGCGGCTACGGCGCCTCCAACCGGGGCGTTTCTTGGTGTCTCAGCATTTTTCGACGCGGGTTGCGCGGAATTGCCCCGTCAATCGAATTCTCTGTGAGGAAACGAGCGCCTGAAAATGGCCGCCCGAACCGTTTCGCGAGCAGCCGCCGAGTGCTATGTGAATTAGCTAGAAAATTTTCCAACAAACGACACACCGTGATCGTCTAAACGGCGAAAGTAGGAAGAAGCAGTTTGCCCGGAGAACTTCTGGCCCTTCGCATCGACATGTTTGGCGGCGCGCGCGCCTCGCTGGAGGACGTGTTCGCCGCTCATTGTGCGCGGATGAAATCGGTAGCGTTTAACATGCTCGCCTCCGAGGCGGACGCGGAAGACGCGGTCCAGGAGGCTTTTCTGAAGGCACACCGGTCGCTGGCCTCGTTTCGCGGGGGCGCGGCGCTGCACACGTGGATTTATCGCGCACTGATCAACACGTGCCTGGACGAAGGCCGTCGGAGAGCGCGGAGGCCGGCGGCCGAATTCGTTGAAACCGGAACCGATGCCCGGCAGGATCTTAGAGTCGAGCTGCGACGGGCGATCGGCACGCTCGATGGGCGCTCGCGAGCTGTGTTCTTGTTGTCCGCCGTCGAAGGCTTCTCGCACGCCGAGATCGCGGCGATGCTCGAAATTACGGAGACGAATTCCAGGACGCTGTTGCTGGAAGCGCGTCGGAGATTGCAGGAGTTGTTATGACACCCGAAGAGTTGGACCGCACCGCTCGAACGCTGCGCCATGAATGGGAGTCGCCGGACTTGTGGGCTGAAATTCAGCGCCGTATCTGGTGGCGGCGTGTGGGCGCGATCGGTGGATTGATCGCGGCGGGGATCTTGGTTGGCTTGTTGTTGACGCCGGTGCGCCGCGTATCCGCTCCGTCGGCTTCTCCGCTATTGACTGAAGAAGCGATGGCCGATGTCGAACGGACCGAGCGCGCCTATCGGGCGTCGATCGAGCGGCTCGACCGCCTGGCAGCGGCAAAACTGCGCACGGGGAAGTCGCCGCTGCTGGCGGCCTACGGAGAGAAGTTACGCGTGCTCGACTCGGCGATTGCCCAGCTTGACCGCGAGATGCAGTCGAACGACTTCAGCGCCCATCTCCATGTGCAGATGGCGGCCTTGTATCGGGACAAACAACAGACATTGGAGAAGGTAGTTCGCCATGAATAGATTACTCGGATTGGCCTTTGGGATTGTTTGCGCCGGTGCGTCAGCGCGTGAGGAAGTGTCGCGAGAATTTTCGAAGACGGTTTCGTGGCGCGCGGGGCAGTCGGTCACGATTTCCCACCGGCACGGCGACGTGGTCGTCCGCGGCGTCTCAGGGAGCAAGGACGTTTCGTTCCGCGCTTTTGTGCGAGTGTCGGCGAATACTCGCGCCGAGGCGGAACAGTATTCGAATGGTATTCAGTTCGATGTCACAGAAGGCATCTCGTTTCGTACGCGGTATCCGGAGCGGCGCCCGGCGCAGGGTTTTTGGGACCGGCTGTTCAAATCGGAAAATCTAGGGTATTCGGTGCGATTGGAAGTGCTGGCGCCGGAGGCCGCGGCATTCGATATCGAAAACGCGTTTGGGCGCGTTGAGGTGGATAGCCTTCGCTCCGGCGTGACAGCGCGGAACGACAACGGCGGGATCGACACGCGCAAGACCGCTGGCGCGCTGCGTTTATCGACCAAGTTCAGCGCTGTGAACGTAACCCGCAATGAGGGCGATGTGTCGGTCGCAAATGACAATGGTGCGATTTCTGTCTCGGATGTGAAAGGCGCTGTAACGACAAGGACCCGCTTCGGTGAGACGGAAATCGAACGCGCCAGCGGCGATGTGGCTGCCACGAGTGACAACGGCGCCGTTAGAGTGACCGATGCGGGCGGCGTAGTGAAAATCGGAACGTCTTTCGGGCCGGTAGTCGCGGTTCGACTGAAGAACAGTGTAACCGTGAAAAACGACAACGGCGGGATCGAAGTCTCCGAGATCACGGGCGGTGCGGACCTAACGTCGAGATTCGGACAGATTCGAGTCGCGAACGTTTCCGGCGAATTGGTAGCGCGGAACGACAACGGTGGTGTCGCGGCGTCGAAGATTGGCGGCGCTGCGATGGTTCGGACGAAGTTTGGCGCGGCGAAGTTGAACGACGTCGGCGGCGACGTGACGGCTGAGAATGACAACGGTGTGATTGAATTAAGCGGCGTACGAGGCGGGGCGCGTTTGACGAGCAAGTTCGGACACATCCACGTGCGTGACGTAGCCAAATCGGTCACGGCCGAAAACGACAACGGAGAAATCAAGGTGACCGGTGCCCTCGCCGGCGTAATTGCGAAGACGAAATTCGCGCCGATCAAACTGGAAGCGGTCGGCGGAGCCCTCGATCTGTCGAACGACAACGGAGCGATTGAAGTTTCGAAGTCCCCGGCCAAGGGCTGCGAACCGATCCTGGCGCAAACGCGCTTCGGGCCAATGCGAATTACCATCCCCGAGAACTCGGATTACGACCTCTCGGCGCGGACCCAGTTCGGCAAGATTGAGTCGAAATTGAAGCTAGCCGTGGAGGGCGCCAATGAACGGCCTTCAGCGACCGCGAAGATCGGCCGCGGCGGGTGCCCGCTGAAATTGACCAATGACAACGGATCGATTGTGTTGAATCCGTAGCGGGCTGTACCGTAACCTAGTAGTAGATGCGCACGCTTTTCTTGAACCCGCCGTCATTTGAAGGCTTCGACGGCGGCGCGAGTTCGCGCTGGCCCGCTTCGCGCGAAATCGAATCGTATTGGTATCCGGTGTGGCTCGCCTATCCCGCGGGGATGTTGCCGGATTCGAAGTTGCTCGACGCCCCTCCGCATAAGGTCTCAATCGAGGAAACCGTGGCGATGGCGAAAGACTTCGAGCTTCTCGTTCTCTTCACCTCGACGCCTGGTTTCCATGTCGACGTGAAGATGGCCCAGATGATGAAGGACGTCAATCCGAAGATGCAGGTGTGCTTCGTCGGACCGCCGATTACCGTGGAGCCTGAGAAATCGCTCCGTGAGAATCCGGCGATCGACTTCGTCGTGCGTAAGGAGTTCGATCACCAGATCGTCAAGTACGCCACTGGCACGCCGCTGGACGAACTTCCCGGCGTGAGCTTCCGCAAGAACGGCGGTATCTGGCACAACCCCGATGGCCCTGTCATTGAAAACCTCGACGAATTGCCCTGGGCGTCGAAGGTCTACAAGCGCGATCTCGACTTCACGCGCTACAACGTGCCGTTCCTGCTGAATCCGTTCGTCTCGATCTACACGTCGCGCGGTTGCCCTGCGCAGTGTACGTTCTGCCTGTGGCCGCAGACGCATTCGGGCCATCGATGGCGCTTGCGTTCCGTCGCTGACGTAGTCAACGAAGTCCGCTGGATCAAGGACAATTTCCCTGGTCTGCGCGAGATTTTCTTCGACGACGACACGTTCAACTACAAGCGCGAGCGTACGATCGAACTCTGCAAGGAGCTCGGCAAAGTCGGCGTGACCTGGAGTTGTACGTCGCGCGTGACCACCGATTACGACACGCTCGCGGCGATGAAAGACGCAGGCGGCCGGCTCATGATCGTCGGCTACGAATCCGGCGATCCGCAGATCTTGAAAAACATCAAGAAAGGCGCGAACGTTGATATGGCGCGGCGCTTCACCGCCAACGCGCACAAGCTCGGCATGAAGATCCACGCCGACTTCATCATCGGTTTGCCGGGCGAAACGCGGGAGTCGATCGACACGACGATCAACTTCGCGAAAGAACTGGACTGCGAGACGATTCAGGTGTCGATCGCGCATCCGTATCCGGGAACCGAGTTCTACGATCACGTCGTAAAGAACGGGCTGATCACGCTCGATTCGATGACCGACGATACCGGCCATCAGTTGCCGAACATCATTTATCCGGGCCTCGATCGCGGCGAACTCGTCGATGCCGTCGAACGCTTCTACTCCGAGTATTACTTCCGCCCGAAGGCCGCCTGGCGCATTGTGCGCAACGCGATGTTCGATAACAAGGAACGCAAGCGTCTCTACAAGGAAGCGCGCGAATACCTGGCCCTGCGCAGCAAGCGGAAGCAGTTCATCAAGGACCATAAGGCCTCGCTCGCCAGTGCCCAACAGTAGCCGGTTGCGGTGGAAGACGCGGTTGTACGCCACGATCGTGGTGATCACGAACGTCACCGGTAACTTCGCACTCGGCTGGGGAATGAAGCATGGCGCATCGCTCGACGGCTCGCCGCTGAGCTTCGTGCGCGTCATCTTCGATCCCTACGTTTTTTGCGGCATCTTGCTGCTCAGTGGTTGGGTGCTCTCGCGCATGGCTCTGTTGAGTTGGGCCGACCTGTCGTACGTGATCCCGGTGACCTCCATCGGCTTCGTGCTGAATGCAGTAATGGGCGCGGTTTTCTTGAATGAAGTCATCACGCCGATGCGCTGGCTCGGCACGTTCTGCATTGTCGGCGGCACGGTGATTGTTGGAAGGACGGACGCTCACAAATGACGGCGTGGATCTACGTCGCGATTATCGTCGGCTCAACCGTCGCCAGCGATCTTCT
>VFZQ01000516.1 GCA_016871135.1 Acidobacteriota bacterium
CGGTTCTTGAGTTTGTCGATCGTGAACTTCGCCGTATCGGCGACGGCCATGACGGTCATGACGCCCGCCTGCACGGGGTCGGTGACGACCAGGTCCGCCGCGTCGGGCACGCTGCCCGCCATGTTCAGCGATACCACCAGCAACCCCTGCGCGCGCACGTCGCGAACGGCCTGTTCGATCTCGCCGCCCATTAGGGAGCCGGCCAGTACCAGCGCCTTCGCGCGCGGCAATCGCGCCACGGCGCGAACGGCTTCGGCGAGCGGCTTCTCGCCGACGAGCGGAATCGTATCGACCGAAATATGTTCGCCGCGAATGTTATGCCGGTCGGCTTCCGAAATCGCGCCGATAGCCACTTGGCCGACCTGCGCGCCGCCGCCCATGATGATGATGCGCTTGCCGTAGATCTTCTGCATCGAATTGACGGGCCGCACTTCGGTGACTACGTCGAGCGCGCGAAGATCGTCGTAGAGTGCATCGGCGTCGGCGACGTCGACTTCGAAGTAGGTCCGCGACAGCGGGCGCGTTTCCATGATCTGCACAGACGTGATGTCGCCGCCGTGGCGAACGATGACGCCGGTCAACTGATGCAGGAACCCGGGGCCCGCCGCGCCGATCACTTCGAATGCACAGTTAGCGCTCACTTGGCCTCGTACTTTTCCAAAAGGCCGTCCCACAGACCTTGCGCCGAAAGAATCAACTCGCACGCTTCGCGCACGGCCGACTGGCCGCCGCGCGCTTCGGTGACGAAGTGTGCCGCCGCCTTCACTTCGGGCCGCGCGTTCTGCACGGCGATGCCGAATCCAACGCGCTTTATGACCACGATGTCGGTAAGGTCGTCGCCGATGTAGCCGATCTCGTCCGCTTCGACTTTCGCGTCGGCCATGATCTCTTGCAGGATCGGGATTTTTTCGATGTGGCCCTGATAGATGTAGGCCATCTTGCACTGCTTGGCGCGGATCTCGGTGGCGGGCGAGACGCGCCCGCTGATCACGCCGGTCTTGATCCCGTGCCAGTTCAGCCACTGCAAGGCGATGCCGTCCTGCGAGTCGAATCCCTTCGTCTCGGCGAAGCCGCCCTGGCCGTCAGGCACGTTCCACAACGTGCCGTCGGTGAGCACTCCATCGACATCCATAAGCAACAACTTCACGCGCGCGGCGCGTTCACGAGCGGTCAATGCAAACTCCTTCGATACAATTGAATCTCGCATGCTCAATCGTGTCGAGCGCACGATCTCTCGTTATAACATGATCGCTTCCGATGGCCCGGTTGGCGTGGCCGTTTCGGGCGGGGCGGACTCGGTGTTCCTGCTGCACGCGCTTCGTGCCGTGGTGAAGAACCCGCTGGTTGTGCTGCATGTGAATCATGGATTGCGCACGGCGGAATCGGAAGCCGACGAAGCGTTCGTTCGGTCTCTGCACGACGACGTCGTCGTTGAACGGATGAGCGCGGCGGAAGGGAACGTCGAGCAGTTCTGCCGGCGCGCGCGGCGCGCGTTTTTCGCCGAACTGATCGCGTCGGGCCGCGTGTCGTGCGTGGCGACGGGCCACACCGCCACCGATCAGGCCGAGACCGTCCTGATGCGTCTGATTCGCGGGACCGGGCCGACGGGCTTGCGCGGCGTGTTGGCGGTGACGAAAGAAAAAATCGTCCGGCCATTGCTGGAACTCCAGCGCGCGGAGATTCGCGAGTGGCTGCGCGAGCGCGGCGTCCAATGGCGCGAAGACTCCTCGAACGAGTCCGAGCATTACTTGCGGAATCGCGTGCGCGGTCATTTGCTGCCACTGTTGCGCGAGTGGCAGCCGGCGATCGATCAGACGCTGGCGCGGACCGCGGCGATCGCGGCGCTGGAAGAAACGTATTGGCGCGATCTTGTTTCCGGCGTTGGCGATGCCATCGACGTGACAGCTCTGCGGGCGCAGCATCCGGCGCACGCGGCGCGAACCGTTCGCGCGGCGATCGACCGCGCGATGGGCGGGCTCGAACGGATCGAACAGCAACACGTGGAGAGTGTGTTGGCCTTGGCGGCGGGAGAGGGAGGATCGGGCGCGGCGGACATCCCGGGTGGGCGCGCCGTGCGGTCGTTTCGAGAGATCAAGATTCTACGGCGGGACGCGCCGACACCCGCCGCTGCCGAATTGAACCCGCCGTTTGCGGTCGCGGCGGGCGGGTACGCGGTCGACGGGCGCTTCGACGAACAAGGTGCGATCGACTGGGAACGGATCGAGCCGCCACTGCGTCTGAAGCAGTGGGAGCCCGGCGATCGATTTCACCCCATGGACAAGTTGAGGCCCCGCCCCGTGCGGGAGTACTTCCAGAAACTGCGTGTGCCCTCATGGGAAAGGCCGCTTTGGCCGATGATTACTGATAGCAGTGGCATTATCTGGATTCATGGAGTTGGCGCGTCGAAACGTGTCGCGGCCGCGGACGCAGCACCGCGGCGTCTCGCCATCGTCTGTCATAAGGTATCCTCTAAGTAGTTGGACTCATTTGAGATTTGCCAAAGGTGTCGAATCAAAAGCCCTGCTGGCGCCGTCTCATAGTTTGAGGGAGCAATGTCATCCAATCTGAATAAAGTCATCTTCTGGATGGTGATCGTATGTCTGGTCATCATTCTCTACACCGTCGTCAAGCCGGGGAAAGGCAAGGCGGAACAGGCCTTTACGTTTTCCCAGTTCCTCACCGCGGTGGAAGCCGGGAAGGTGAAGTCGGTGCAGATCACCGGCAATGAAGTGAAGGGCCAACTGTCGGATGAAGCCGACAGTTCCATGCGTACGCTGATTCCGTCGAACTACCCGGACGTCTACAAGATGCTCCGCGACAAGAATGTCGGCGTCGAAATCAAAGAAGCTTCGAACGCGAACATGATCACCCTGGTGGTCAATTCGATTCCGTTCATCCTGCTGCTGGCGCTTTACTTCTTCATGATTCGCCAGATGCAGAGCGGCGGGAACAAGGCGCTGAGTTTCGGCAAGAGCCGCGCGCGCCTGCATTCGTCGCAGCAAAAGAAGGTTACGTTTAAAGACGTCGCGGGCGTGGATGAAGCAAAGGAAGAACTGCAGGAGATTATCGAATTCCTGCGCGAACCGCAAAAGTTCCAGAAGCTCGGCGGACGGATTCCGAAGGGCGTGTTGCTGGTCGGTTCGCCGGGCACGGGCAAGACGCTGCTGGCGCGGGCGATCGCCGGCGAAGCGAACGTTCCGTTCTTCTCGATCTCCGGTTCGGACTTCGTCGAAATGTTTGTCGGCGTGGGCGCTAGCCGCGTGCGCGATCTCTTCGAGCAAGGCAAGAAGAACGCGCCCTGTATCATTTTCATCGACGAAATCGACGCCGTCGGCCGGCACCGCGGCGCGGGTCTCGGCGGCGGTCACGACGAACGCGAACAGACGTTGAATCAGTTGCTGGTCGAGATGGACGGCTTTGAATCGAACGAAGGCGTGATCCTCGTCGCGGCGACCAATCGCCCCGATGTGCTCGATCCCGCACTGCTGCGGCCGGGCCGTTTTGACCGGCGCGTTGTCGTCGGCCGGCCGGATGTGAAGGGCCGCGATCAGATTCTGCGAGTGCATACGAAGAAAGTTCCGTTGTCCGATGACGTCGATCTGACGGTCGTCGCGCGCGGTACACCGGGCTTCGCGGGTGCCGATCTGGCCAACCTCGTGAACGAAGCGGCGCTGATCGCGGCGCGGCAGAATCGCAAGGTCGTCACCATGTTCGACTTCGAACATGCCAAGGACAAGGTCATCATGGGTACCGAACGCAAGTCCATGATGTTGACCGAGGAAGAGAAGAAGAACACGGCGTATCACGAAGCTGGGCACGCGCTGGTGGCCGCGCTCATCGAGTTCGCCGACCCGCTGCACAAAGTCACCATCATTCCGCGTGGTATGGCGCTGGGTTTGACGATGCAGTTGCCCACCGACGACAAGCACTCCTATCACAAGGAGTATTTGGAATCGCAGTTGGCAATCCTCATGGGCGGACGCATCGCCGAAGAGATCTTCATGAAGCACATCACCACCGGCGCGGGCAACGACATCGAACGAGCGACCGACATGGCGCGCAAGATGGTCTGCGAGTGGGGCATGAGCGACATGGGGCCGCTAAGCTACGGCAAGCGCGAAGAGCAGATCTTCCTGGGCCGCGAGATCTCGCAGCACCGCGATTACTCGGAAGCGACCGCGATCCGAATCGATCAGTCCGTGCGCAAGTTCGTCGACGAAGGCTACGCCAAAGCGCGGCAGATCATCGAGACCAATCACGATGCGATGGTACGGATCGCCGAGGCGCTGTTGGTGCGCGAAGTGCTGGACGGCTCCGAGGTGCTGGCGCTGATTCGCGGCGAGTCGCTGTCGGCCTCCAATAAGCCTTCGAAGTCGGACGACGACAAGCCCGCGGCGTCGCCAATGCCGATCCGTCCCGAGGGCGGATTGCGTATGCCTCCGCTGGTGGATGGGCCGCAACCGGCCTGATGCTGTATCTCTTCGATGTGGATGGAACTCTAACCGATTCGGCGCCCGACATCACGGGCGCCGTTTCGGAAGTTTTGCGCCGGAACGATCTGCCGCCGCAGTCGTTTGAGCATCTGCGCACCTATATCGGCAAGCATCTGCGCGAGCTGTTTTTCGACATCGTGCCGGATTGCACAGAAGCAAAAAGCG
>VFZQ01000517.1 GCA_016871135.1 Acidobacteriota bacterium
TGGTTCTGGAGCTTTGGGCGGTTCCGGGGCCTTCGGCGGTTCGGGCGCGCCGGCCGACTGGGCCGTGAACATGCGGGTGAATTCGCCTGGAGGCGCTGCGGCTGGGGGAGCGGGTGGTTCGGGAGCTTTGGGCGGTTCCGGGACCTTCGGCGGTTCGGCGGCGCTGACCGACTGGGCCGTGAACATGCGAGTGAATTCGCCCGGAGGCGCTGCGGCTGGGGGAGCGGGTGGTTCTGGAGCCTTGGACGGTTCCGGGGCGCCGATCGACTCAGAGCTAAAGAGTTTGGTGAATTCTCCTGGTGGCGGCGGGACCGCAGGCGGCGGTGGCGTGTCGACCGGTGCGGCTACAGACTGTTGGTTGAACAGTTGCGTAAATTCACCGGGTCCTGTCGACGCCGGAGGCGGCTGAACCGGCAGTTCCTCGGTCGGGATCTGCGATGGAAGTGGCGGCGCCGCGGGGGATTGAAACATCCGCGTAAATTCACCGGGCCCCTGTTTCGAGCCCGGAGCCGGAGCACTCGAGACCGAGAGCCCGCCCTTGCCCCGTTCAGGGACCTGGAAGAGCTTCAGGAAATCGTCATCGGCTGTGCGGCTGGCCGGCGGAGGAGGAGGCTCGGTCGCGGGGTTCGGCCGGGGGATGTCGACCGCCCGGAAAGGCGGCAACGTTTCGCCGCGTTCGAGCGCGCCGGGCGGCATCGGCGGGACATACGCTTGAAATCCGGGAAGGGTCTCGCCCTTTTCGAGCGCGCCCGGCGTGAAGGCCTTGAATGCGGGCAGGGTCTCGCCTTTGTCCAACGCGGAAGGCAGAAACGGCGGAAGCGTCTCGCCGCGTTCGAGAGCGGACTTGGAAAGCGGCGGCAGGGTTTCGCCTCGCTCCAGGGCCGACCGAGTGATAGGCGGCAGTGTTTCGCCGCGTTCCAGAGCCGAACGGTTAACCGGCGGCAGCGTTTCGAAAGGGTTGAAGGCTTTGAAGGGTGGCAGCGTATCACCCTTCTCGAGGGTCGGGGCTTGGAAGGCCGGCAGAGTTTCTCCCTTTTCGAGAACGGGCGGAAGCGGCGCATCGGGAACGGCCGCCAGCCATGCGCGGAGACCGCGTTGATCGGGCAGGACGTGCGTGACGACGAATGGAGTGCCTTCGTGGTCGCCCAGTTCGAGCAGAAACAGCTTGGCGTCACCCGTTAGGCGGCCGAGTTTATCCAGCAGCGCCTGATTGTCCGGCGTCCGGCCGGCGAGGAAGAGGTGGGCTTCGACGGCCTGGCCCGTCTCTTTACCCCTCGCAATAAATGACTTGATGCCGTCGTTTCGCAACTCGGCGAGGATTTCGTATTTGTCGTAGAAGCTCATATGCGTCGCTACCCGTACCGTGCCTGTAGATTATCATGCCAGCCGCAAATCGGCTGTTGGGAAAACCGCTAAAGTCGAATGCGCAAACGCATCAGAAAACACGTCGCCGCGGCGATCCCTTACCTACACTAGCAAGTTGGATTCCTTGTGGTAGAGTAAATCGTGCCAAATTGCGGCGAGCGTGCGGGTTTTTGCCGTTCGAATCCGCTTACAGGAATAAGCGCATGAAACAGCTCTCGCGGGTTGTCTGGTCCGAGGGAATGTACCTTGGGCCACATCATTTTCAAGTTCAGGGCCGGTATTTCGAAGATTCGATCCGGTTCGCGGCGTCGTCGCTATGCTTCGAGCCATGGGGATTAGCAGGCTGCGAACTCGACTCGGAAGCGCTGATAAACGGAACGATTTCCGTTCTCCATGCTCGCGGCCTGTTCTCCGACGGTCTTCCCTTCGACATGCCGCAGCACGATCCGCTGCCCAAGCCGCGCAACATCGCCGAGGAGTTTCCGATGACGCGCGACCGGGTTACGATCTACCTCACCGTGCCGCCGCGGAAAGAGAATGGCTTGAATTGTCTGCCCTCCGAGGAGAGCGGCTCAAGCGGCACCCGGTTCGTCGCCGAGAACAAACCCTTGTTCGACGAGACGACAGGGCGCGACGAAAAATTCGTCCGTCTGGGCCGGAAGAATATCAAGATCGCACTCGACCTGGACAACCCCGATCCGGCGGCGAGTGTAGCTATCGCGCGAGTGATGCGCGACGGCAGCGGCAATTTCATCTTCGACAACACATTCATCCCGCCCTGCGTGCAAGTGGCCGCGAGCGAGCGGGTGCTGGCGATCCTGCAGCGCCTTGTCGATATTCTCGACGAGAAGAGCCGCGCTCTGGGCAAAGGAAAAAGCGCGGGCGCCAGCCTGTGGAGCGAGTACTCGACGTCCGAGATCGCAACGTTTTGGATGCTGCACGGGATTAACTCCGGCATCGCGGGGCTGCGACATCTGTTGAAGGTGAAGCGCGGGCATCCCGAGGAGTTGTATCGGGAACTGGCGAAGCTGGCGGGCGCGCTGTGTACGTTCGGCGTCGATTACCATCCGAGCAAGATTCCGCTCTACAACCACCGCGAGCTGGACAAGACGTTTGACGATCTCGACGCGCTGATTCGTTTTCTGTTGGAGACGATGGCGCCGACCAAGTACATCCAGATCGACCTCAACAAAGCCGCCGATTACATGTACCAGGGCACGGTTACCGATCAGCGCGTGCTGAATCCATCGAAATGGATTCTGGCAATCCGCTCACCGATCGCCGAGCCGGATGTCATCCGCAAGACGCCGCAATTGGCGAAGTTGTGTGCATCGGCCTACGTGCCAAAACTCGTCGAGCGCGCCCTTCCCGGGCTGCCGCTGACGCATATGCCAGTTCCGCCGGCCGCGATCCGTTCGCGCGTCGACGCGCAGTACTTTTCCGTTACGCAAGTGGGGCCGTGCTGGGAACATCTGGTGCAGTCCCGCCAAATCGGGCTGTACATTCCGGGTGATCTGCCGGATCCGAAGCCCGAGCTTTACGTCGTTTTAGAATCCTGATCGAGGATCGTATGCATCAAGCCGCAAACACAGCACCCGCCGCCTTCGGAACCGAGCGGCGGGCAGAAAACCTAGCCTGGGTATTCCAAGAGATTTTTACCGTCATCGAACGCATGCGGTCCAACCGCCAACCGGTGACCGACGCCAACGCGTTCCGTCATCAGATCCGCGAAGCGATCAAATTGGCCGATGGCGAAGCCCGGAAGCGCGGCTACGACGGCGAGGAGATTAAGCTCGCCATCTTCGCCGTGATCGCGTTTCTGGACGAATCGATTCTGAACATGCGATCGCCGGTGTTCGCCGACTGGCCGCGACAGCCGATGCAGGAAGAGTACTTCGGCCATCACGTGGCGGGCGAGATCTTTTTTCAACACCTGCAGAAGCTGCTGACGATGAATGACTCGCAGTCGCTGGCCGATTTGTTGGAAGTCTTTCAGCTCTGCATGCTGCTCGGATTCATGGGCCGGTTTTCACTGGGCAGCCGCGGCGATTTGCAGCCGATCCTGCAAGCGACAGCGGACAAGATTCACCGCATCCGGCGCACGAGCCTCGCGCTTTCGCCCTCGGGGCATCTGCCCCCGGCCGGGCCGGTCAGCGCGGCGGGAAGCGATCCTTGGGTGAAGCGTTTCGGGATTATCGCGGGCGTCTGCGTATTTGTCATGGCCGTGGCTTACGGCACGTATTACTACTTCCTGCAGTCCGGCGTGAGCAGCCTGGAATCGCTCGCGAAAGGAAAGTGACATGTCACCGGTATTGATTGTTGTCCTCGTGTTGTTGCTGTGGATTGGTCTTGCGGTGGGCCTTGGATTCCTGCTCGGCTTCAGCGGGTCGATGCTCTACATTTTCATCGGCGTGATGTCGATATTGGGTATTATCGGCGCGGGCTTGTTCCTGTGGATGAAGTCCAAGCAACCGGGCGGCACGAAGGGTTCGGGAGCTTCGGGCGACGCCGAGGTCGACGCTCTGGTAAAAGACGTCGACTCCAAACTGGCGATGGCCAAGGCGGTGCCCGGCGCGAAAATTTCGAACCTGCCATTGGTGATGCTGCTTGGCGAAAACGGCAGCGTGAAGACGACGACGCTCATGAACTCCGGCCTCGAACCGGAGTTGGTGACGGGCCAGGTGTATCAGGACACCAATATCGCGCCGACACGCTTCGCGAACATCTTCCTGGCGAAGCAGACGCTATTTGTCGATCCGAACGGCGCGTTCATGAGCGATGGCGGGCGGTGGCAGAAGCTGGTGGCGCGGTTAGCGCCCGGGCAGTTGAAATCGGTGGTCGGGGCGAAGGCGCAGTCGCCGCGCGCGGCGCTGGTGTGTTTCGACGGCGAAACGTTCTTCCGCCAAGGCGGACTGGACGCCGCGACGATTGCCGCGCGGAAGATCAACGAACGGTTGACCGAAATTTCGGCACAGCTTGGCATACGCGTGCCGGTGTATGTGCTGTTCACGCGCATGGACCGCATGCAGTTCTTCCTGGACTACATCCGCAACATCACGATGGATGAGTCGTTACAAATTTTCGGCGCGACGGTGCCGATCCGGCCGGCCGATGCAACGGGAATTTACAGCGAAGAAGAAACGCAGCGGCTGACCGAGCAGTTCACGCTATTGACCCATTCGTTGTGCGACAAGCGGCTATTATTCCTGCCGCGCGAAAACGACGCGCAGAAACTGCCGGGCGCCTATGAGTTCGCCCGCGAGTTCGCGAAGTTGAAGCGGCCGGTGGTC
>VFZQ01000518.1 GCA_016871135.1 Acidobacteriota bacterium
CCGAAGAACGTCGATACTCGCCCCATTGTGCGGTCGAAAAACTGATCCGGCAGGACGAACTCGGTCGGCTTGTGCTCTTCCTTCAAAGAGCCGACCGCGCTCAGAGAAATGATCCGCTCCACGCCCAGCATCTTCATGCCGTAGATATTCGCGCGGAAATTCAGTTCGCTCGGGCTAATGCGATGCCCGCGCCCATGCCTTGGCAGAAACGCCACGTCGCGGCCTGCCAACTTGCCGACAATATACGCGTCCGAAGGCGCGCCAAACGGCGTCTCCAGAAAAACTTCGTTCTTCTCCGTGAAGCCGGGCATGTTGTAAAGCCCGCTCCCGCCGATAACGCCGATGGTTGCTCGTGGTGTGCTCATTCGTGATGGGAATCTCTTAGTCTAGCAATGCAATAATGTATTCGAAACTCGCATGGATCACACTTCCGCCGAATTCAACCCCTGGCTCAATGCGGCCAAACGATTCGAAACCGCGGCCGATCGTCTGCACCTGGACGACGGTATGCGCAAGATTTTAAAGACGCCGGCGAAAGAACTCACCGTCGCCATACCCGTCATGCTCGACGACGGACGCATCGAAGTCTTCACTGGCTATCGCGTTCAACACTCCATCGCTCGGGGACCGGCCAAAGGCGGCATACGTTATGCGCCCGATGTGAGCCTCGACGAAGTCCGCGCGCTCGCTTCCTGGATGACTTGGAAATGCGCCGTTGTCAATCTTCCTTACGGCGGCGGCAAGGGCGGCGTCATCTGCGATCCTTCGATCCTTTCCGACATCGAACTCGAGCGCATCACGCGCCGCTACACTTCGGAAATCCTCGACATCATCGGCCCGGAAAAGGACATCCCGGCGCCCGACATGAACACCAACGATCGCACGATGGCATGGATCATGGATACCTACTCTATGCACAAGCGCGAGACGACCACCGGCGTAGTTACCGGCAAGCCACTCGATCTCGGCGGCTCGCGCGGACGCCCCGAAGCCACCGGTCGCGGCTGCCTCTACGTCACGCGTGAAGCGCTCAAGCAGTTCGGCATCCCGCAAACGAAAGCCCGCGTTGTTGTTCAGGGCTTCGGTAATGTTGGCGGCATGGGCGCGCGTCTCATGGCCAAGGAAGGTTTCAAGGTCGTCGCCATAATCGAGACCGACGGCGCCGTCTACAACGAGAATGGTCTTGACATCGAAGCGCTGCTGCAGCATCGTAAGGCGACTGGATCTATCCTCGATTTCGACGGCGCGCAAAACTTGAGCCGCGAGGAAGCGCTCTTTCTTGAATGTGACGTGTTGCTCCCCGCCGCGAAAGAGAACGTCATCACTTCCGAGACCGCTCCGAAGATCAATCCGAAGATCGTCTGCGAAGGCGCCAACGGGCCGACGACGGCGCTAGCCGACAAGATCCTCGCCGATCGCGGCATCTTCGTCATCCCCGATATTCTCGCCAACGCCGGAGGCGTAACCGTGTCGTACTTTGAATGGGTGCAGGACCGCCAAGGCTATTTCTGGAACGAAAAACTCGTCAACGAGCGCCTTGAAGAAATCATGGTCAATAGCTTCTACGACGTGCTGCGTTACTCGAAGGAACACAAAGTTGAGAACCGCACCGCCGCCTACATGCTCGCGCTTGACCGCGTCGCTTTCGCCATCAAACTCCGCGGGATCTACGCCTAGGAATGGCGGCCGAACAAACGCCGCTCATGCGGCAGTACCACTCCGTCAAGCAGCAGGTGCCCGGCGCCTTACTCTTCTTCCGTCTCGGCGATTTTTACGAACTGTTCTTCGAGGACGCCGTCACCGCCGCCCGCGAATTGGAGATTACGCTCACATCGCGCAACAAGGACGCCGAACAGCCCGTACCCATGTGCGGCGTACCCTATCACGCCGCCGATAACTATCTTGCCCGCCTCATCGCCAAGGGCTACCGTGTCGCCATCTGCGAGCAAATGGAGCAGCCCGGACCCGGAAAGAAAATCGTACGCCGCGAAGTCACTCGCATCGTTACGCCCGGCACCGCCACCGACGCCAACATGCTGCGATCGCGCGAGAACAACTATCTCGCCGCCGTCGCCAAGCGCGGCGTCGCCTACGTCGACATCTCCACCGGCGAGTACAAATGCACGGAACTCGCTCCCGAAGAAATCGCGCCACTACTCGAAAGCCTCAACGTCCGCGAAGTCCTCACGCCCGACACTGCGAAGATCGACGGCGTCCGCACCAACACGCCGCTCGACGCCTGGGTGTTCGATCTCGATTACGCGGAGCGCATCCTCAAAGAACACTTCGGCCTGCTCAGTCTCGATGGCTGCGGTCTCGCCGGTAAACCCGCCGCAACGGCGGCCGCCGGCGCGATCCTCCACTACGTCCGCGATACCCAACGCGCCGCGCTCAATCACATCGAGCGCCCCCAGTACTTCGAGCGCGGCGAGTCGATGGTCCTCGACGCCGTTACCGTCCGTAACCTCGAACTCGTCGATCCCCTCTTTGCCGGCGAGTCGCGCGACTCCACGCTCGTTTCCGTTCTCGATGTCACCATGACCGGCATGGGCGGACGATTGATCCGCCGCCGTCTACTGCGCCCTTCGGTGCAAGAGCCCGAAATCAACGCGCGCCTAGATGCCGTCGAACACCTGTTGCGCGCGACAATCCTCCGCGCCGAACTCCGCAAAGTTCTCTCGCAAATTCTCGATCTTGAACGGCTGCTTGCCAAGGTCACCCTCGGCACCGCCGGCCCGCGCGAAGTGCTCGCCCTCGGCCGCAGTCTCGAAAGAATTCCCGAGCTCAACCGCCTGCTCGAAACTGGCCGGTTCGATGAAATCGCCGAAGTCCGCGACCGCATCCTGCGATCTATCAGCGACGAACCCCCTACAAATATTGCCGATGGCGGCACCATTCGGGACGGTATTCATGCGGAACTTGACGAGCTTCGCGACATAAGCCGAAATAGCAAACAGTACCTGGCCAACATCGAGATCCGCGAACGCCAGCGCACTGGTATCACTTCGCTAAAGGTCCGCTTCAACAACGTCTTCGGCTACTACATCGAAATCTCAAAGGCGAATTTGCATCTCGCGCCCGCCGACTACGACCGAAAGCAAACCCTCGTCGGCGCCGAGCGATTCACCACGCCCGAACTCAAGGAACTCGAATCGAAGATTCTTGCCGCCGAAGAGAAGATCCTCACCATCGAGCGCGAACTCTTCGGTGAAATTCGTAGCTTCGCCGCCGCTCATGCCGACCGCATCCGCAATGCCGCCAACGCCATTGCCGAACTCGACGTGAATGCCGGGCTTGCCCAAGTCGCCGCCGAAAACAAATATGTGCGGCCACGATTTACAACAGGACCACTCAAGATTGTTTCGGGCCGCCATCCCGTTATCGAAAAACTCACCGAGCGTGATGCCCAGCGCTTCATCCCCAACGACATCTATCTGGATAACGACACCGGCTTCCTTGCCCTCATTACAGGTCCCAACATGGGCGGAAAGTCGACGTATTTGCGCCAAGCCGCGCTCATCAGTATTCTCGCGCAGATGGGGTCGTTTGTACCCGCCACCGACGCCGAACTGCCCATCGTCGATCGCGTTTTCACGCGCATCGGCGCCGCCGATAATCTCGCGCGAGGCCGTTCGACTTTCATGGTTGAGATGACTGAAACCGCGGTCATCCTCAACACAGCCACAAAGAACAGCCTTGTCATCCTTGATGAAATCGGACGCGGCACCGCGACCTACGATGGCCTCGCGCTTGCCTGGGCCGTGGTCGAACACATCCACGAACGCATTGGCGCCAAGACGCTCTTCGCCACGCACTATCACGAACTCACCGAACTCGCCGAGCGCCTGGACGGGGTCCGCAATCTGCACGTCGCTGTCAAGGAATCCGGTGATCAGATCATCTTCCTTCGCAAGGTGCAACCAGGCTCGGCCGACCGCAGCTACGGTATCGAAGTTGCGCGTCTCGCCGCGTTGCCGATGACGGTCATCGATCGCGCCAAGGAAATCCTCGCGCTACACGAACAAGCCGAACACACCGTTGTCGAGAGCTCATCAGGGCGCAAACAGCACGCAGCTTCGATGCAGATCCGCCTGTTTGAACCGGTCAACGGCGACATCGCCGAACGTATCCGCGCATTGAAGCTCGACGAACTACGGCCCATCGAAGCGCTACAGATACTGGCCGAACTGCAAAAGGACCTTCAATGAAAATCGCAGGCATCATGAGTGGCACTTCGCTCGACGGCATCACCATCGCGGCCGTCGAGTTGAACGGAAAGAACTGGAAGCTCCTCGAATACGGGACGCGGGCGTATACGAAGAACTTCCGGGAGCGTCTGATGCGCGTCTCGAACTGCGAGGCGCACACTGGCGAGGTGGCCCGGCTAAACTTCGAACTCGCCGAGCAATATGCCAAAGCCGTCGGCCAAATGAAGACTAGAGTCGAACTGATCGGCTGTCACGGCCAGACCATCTTTCATAGTCCGAGTTGCACACTCCAACTCGGCGAGGCGCAGGTGCTCGCCGAACGCACCGGCATCCCGGTCGTCAACAACTTCCGTCCGCGTGACATGGCCGCTGGTGGCCAAGGTGCGCCGCTCGTGCCGTTCGTCGACTACATGCTCTTCCGCCATGCGAAGAAAAACCGCGTG
>VFZQ01000519.1 GCA_016871135.1 Acidobacteriota bacterium
AGACGCACTTCGGCGCGTTGATTGACAGCCAGATCGGCGTCTTCGGCGGGAAGGGGAGGTTGGGCCGCGAGATCGGAGCGAATCCTCAGGCCGGAATCGATGATGGCCCGGCCCATTTCTCGCTGCAGGGCGATTGTTGATTGTTCGGCTTGCAGCGCCGCATTCGATGCGGCGAGTTTGATGCGCTCGTGTTCCAGCTTGACGCGGATCAGATCGGCTTCGGCAAGGTTTCCCTCGCGAACACGGTGTTCGTGATACGCCACGGTATCGGCGAAGTTCTTGAGCGTCTCGGAGTGCACGTCGACCAATGCCGACGCGCCGGCCGCGGCCCAAAAAGCTTGTCGAACGCGAGCTACCGTCTGCTGCACGAGCAGATCTCGGGCGATCCCGGCGAGCTGTTTGTTCGAGGCCGCCAGTTCACTGCGGCGCTCGCGTTTGCCGGCGGTTTCGAGGATCTGGCTGAGATAGAGAAAATAGTCATTTTCGATACCGGGCCGGTATGGGAGTTGCCAGGCTCGCAGGTTTTCCAGTTGAACCGTCAGGCGGGGATTGGGGCGCATCGCCGCCTGATCGAGCAGGCCCTGGGCGGTTGAAATGCGGCCGTCGGAAGCGGCGATCAGCGGGTGGCGTTCGGTCGCCTCCTTCAAGGCGGCCTCCAAAGACAGTGTTTCCTGCGCCGTAAGCGCCAAACCGGCGCAAGCCAGCGTCACCCAAATGCGGATCACGGAGATATTCTAGCAAAGCGTACTTATTTATTTTCAACAATTTAGAGAGGCAATCGAGTTGCAGGTAGTACGAGGATTGCTGGCTTTGGTAAACAAATTCACCCTAGGGGCGAAACTTGCGGCTCGACGAAGGGTTCGATCCCAGTAGAATGAAGATGTTGTGAATCTTCATTCGGAACCACAAAAAGACGGCGCGAACAGACGCCGCGAATGTCTGACAGGGGAGCATACTCAAATGAGACGCAAGGCCTATTGGCTGGTTGCGGCAGCGGGATTGTGTTTATCCACGCTGACGATCGGATGGGGACAAGAGGAGCAAACGGAGGAGGTCGCCGTCAACGCCGATCACTCCGAGTGTGTCTACTTCGGACCGAAGCGCGCGCAGTTCGCCGAGGAGTCGATCAATTCGAGGCGCAAACGATTTTCATTCTCGGATACCACCGTCGAGGTGATTAGCCGTCTCGGCGCACAACAGAACTTTGTGCCGGGCGGTTCTCGGACGTCGGCAAGCCAGAAGGGATCGTCGTCGGGGAACCTGATCGACAAACACATTTTCGGTGTTCTGCAGGACAAGGGCATTCAGCCCGCCGCGCGCATCGACGACTACGAGTTCGCCCGGCGCGCGTCGCTGGATCTGACGGGGCGAGTGCCGAAGGTCGATCGGTTGACGGCGTTCGTCGCCGATCAGCATCCCGACAAGCGCGCGAAGTATGTCGACGAGTTGCTGGCCTCGGAGGCGTGGATCGACAAGTGGACGATGTTCCTCGGCGATCTATACCGCAACACGGACGTCATCCGCGCGACGAATACCCGGCGGCGCGCCGAGGGCCGCGAGGCGTTCTACAACTGGATCTACAACTCGCTGAAGTCCGACAAGGGCTACGACAAAATGGCATTTGAGTTGATCGCCGCCGCGGGTAACAACACCTGGACCCAAGGCGAGTTGAACTGGCAGTTGGGCAATCGCACAACGGGCGGCCCGGTGCAGGATCATTTCGATCAGATGGCGTCGGCGACGGCGGAGACGTTCCTCGGCAACTCGCACTTCAACTGCATCGTTTGCCACAACGGGCGCGGACACGTAGATACACTTTCCCTCTGGGGCAAGGGTGCCTCACGCATGCAGGCGTATGGATTCTCGGCGTTCTTCGCGCAGACGAACTTCACGCAGCAGCCTCGTGCCGAACGGGCTGATCCGAACCTCTTCTACTGGGGCGTCGAGTACAATCGCAATGGCACATACGCGCTGAATACGACGACAGGCAATCGCCCGCCGCGTTCCGCGATCGGCTCAACGCGCGTAGCGGCGCCGGTCTATCCGTTTGGCGACCAGACGCCAAGCTCGGGCGAGCAATGGCGCGCGGCCGCGGCTCGTATGGTTACGAGCGACTTCAACTTCGCTCGATCGACGGCGAATCGGATTTGGAAAGAGCTGATGGTCAGGGGACTCGTCGAGCCGGTAAATCAGTTGGATCCGGCACGTCTCGATCCGGACAATCCGCCTCCGGCGCCTTGGACTCTGCAGCCTTCGAACGCCGCGCTCCTGCGCGACTTGGGACAGAGCTTCGTCGACAACGGCTACAGCTTGAAGGCGCTGATGAAGCAGATCGCTACGTCCGATGCCTACCAGTTGAGCGCTCGCTACGACGGCCAGTGGAATCCGGCGTGGGAATCGCTGCATGCGCGCCGGTTGGCGAAGCGCTTGATGGCGGAGGAGATCTACGACGCGGTTGTGCAGACGTCGAATATTCCGGCGCCAATCACCTTCGCGACCGCGTCGCGGATTCCGAACGGCCCGGCCGCGCCGACCAAGGTCGTGCAGTCCGCGATGCAGACGACATCGCCGTCTTCGCGCGGCGGCGCTGCCGGGTTCCTGAATCCCTTCTATCCTGGCGATCGCGAAGATACCGACCGTCGGCGCGACGGCTCCGATCAACAGGCGCTGACTCTAATGAACAACAATCTGGTGATGACGCGCACGCGTTCGTCGCTGGTCAACGGACAGCCGAGCCTCCTGCGTCAGCACGTCGACAAGAGCAATCGCGAGTTGATCGACAGCTTGTACCTGGCCGTGCTTTCCCGATATCCCAACGAATCGGAACGGGCCACCGCGACCGCGGCGTTATCGGCGGGGAACCGCACGCAGGCAGCCGAGAATCTGCTTTGGTCGCTGTACAACAAAGTGGATTTCTTCTTTAACTACTAAGGCAACCAGGAGACAAGATCATGTTCAATCAATCCAAATTCCGCCGGTTCGTCGAGAAGAATCCGCATTCGCACGTTTCGTTCTTCAACCGTCCGCAAGCCAGCCGGCGTGGCTTCTTCCGCATGGCTGGAGCGGGCTTGGCCGGCACTTTCCTGGCGTCGAATCCGCTGCAAGCGCAGTTGGTGAAGGGCCAAGACGTGCAGACCAAGAACACCGCCGACAAGGTGCTGTTTATCCTGCTCTCAGGTGCGCCGAGCCATGTCGACACTTTCGATCTAAAAATGCTCGACGGCGTGTCGCCCGCGACATTCAAGCCGGAGACGATAAAGGGCGTCTTATGGAACACGGGCGTATTTCCGAAACTGGCGGCGCAGGCCGGTGACATCGCCATCGCGCGGTCGGTACGCGCATGGGCCGCGCAGCATACGCTGTCGCAGACGTGGGTTCAGATCGGGCGCAGTCCGGCGGCCGTGTTGGGCGATGTGGCGCCGAACATGGGATCGATGGTCGCGATTGAGAAGAGGGGCGAACGGAGACCCGATCAGATTTTCCCAACGTTTATCGGACTGAACTCGGATGGTGCGGTTGGCGCGGGCTATCTGCCCGCGACGTTTGAACCGTTCAAGATGGCCCCGTCGACAAACGGCCTGCCGAACACAACCAACGCCGACGGCGCGACACGATTCGATTCGAAGTACACCTTACTCGAAGGTCTCGACAATCCGCTGCGCGTGAACTCGCCCTACGGCGATCCGGTCACCGATTTCGGGGCGTTCTACAAGGCCGCGCGCGGCTTGATGTACAACGCGGCCGTCGACAAGGCGTTCCGCTACTCCACCGCCGACAGCGTGCGCTACGGCAACACGGCGTTCGGCAACGCGCTTCTGACGGCCAAGCAGATCTTCGAAGCCGACATGGGTACGCGCTACATTCAAGCTACACTCGGCGGCTGGGACATGCACAACAATGTTTATGTGCAGCAGCAGGGACAGAACTCGATCTTCACGCTGGGCAAAGTCGTCGACGACGCGCTGAGCACGTTGATTGAAGATCTCAAGGCCAACGGCCAGTTCAGCAAGACGCTGATTGTGATGATGGGTGAGTTCGGCCGAACCGTCGGTCCGCTGAACCCCACCGCGGGCCGCGATCACTACCTGCAACAGTTCGTGCTCTTTGCCGGCGGCGGCGTCAGGGGCGGCAAGGCGCTTGGTGTCACGGACGCGCAGGGCGCGCGGACTACCGAATTCGGCTGGAAAGAAGAGCGCGACTTCCGGGTGGAGGACGTCGAGGCGACGATCTACTCGGCGCTTGGTATCAACTGGACGAACATCCGTTACGACGATCCGTTCGGCCGTGGCTTCGAGTACGTTCCCTACGCCAACAAAGGTTTGTACAAACCCATCCACGACCTCTGGAGTTAAGCCTACAATTAGGCATGCGGTGGCTTCCTGTTCTTGCGGCGCTTCCGTTACTCGCGCAAACAACGCGCGACGACCGATGGCGCGCCGATATCGACCTGCTTTTTAATGCGGTCCAGTCGCGGCATCCTAACCTGTACACGCAGACCCCGAAGGCCGACTGGGACCGCTCCATCGGCGCGCTGCGCGAAAAAGTGTCGGCTGCGTCCGATGTCGAGATCGCGATGGAGGCGGCACGAATCTTGGCGCTGGCGCGCGACGCGCACACCTCGCTCAGCCT
>VFZQ01000520.1 GCA_016871135.1 Acidobacteriota bacterium
CCAGACCAAGGAACCACAGTACATTCCCTTCGGCATCCGCAATCAGGGCAATGACGTCGACATCCTCGGCCAGCAGGGCGTGCTCGGCCACACCAAGGTGATCGGCGCGAACAAGGTGAACGAGTTCCGCTTCGGCATGAACTACTTCAACTCGCGCAACATTCAGCAGCGCGCGTTCAAGCAAAACGTCGTCGGCGATTACCGGCTGCAAGGGATCTCGCAGGACCCACTGTTCTGGGGCATTCCGGTATTTCAGATCTCCGGCTTCTCCAACGTCGGCGAATGTAACGACTGTCCGTTCGTCAACTGGAACACGACCTTCCAATGGAGCGACAACTTCTCCTGGAACATAGGCAAACACAGCTTGAAAATTGGCGGCGAAATGCGCCGTCTGCGCTACAACCAGATCGGCGCGGTTGTTCCGCGCGGCCGCTTCACGTGGAACGGGCAATACTCCGGTGAGCCGATGGCCGACATGCTGCTCGGCGTGATGTCGGGAACCGAAGGCCAGGTCGGCGCGCCGATCGCGAACTTCCGTCAGAACTATATGGCGTTGTACCTGCAAGACACCTGGAAACTGACGTCGAAGCTGACGTTGAACATGGGCCTGCGTTGGGAGTACGAATCGCCGTTCATGGATAAACACGACGCGATCGTCAACGTAGACTTCGCTTGGGACAACTCGCGCGAGCCTGTGTTTGTGCGGCTCGGAACCGGTTCGTTGAACCAAGGCAATCCGCAATTCCCCGCCCCGGCGGGTTGGCAACTGGTGCGTGACGGCCGCTTCGGCCGTGGCGCGGCCACGCCCGATCGCAACGACCTTGGCCCGCGTGCCGGCATTGCGTATCAGTTGAATCAAAAGACGGTGCTGCGCGCCGGCGGCGGTATCTACTATGTCCGCGATATCGGCAACGCGGTATTCGACGTTGTCCGCAACATTCCGTTCACGATTCGCCAGGCCGAAACCGCCGACACCACGCGGCCGAATCTGACCTGGGACCGTTTGTTCACGTCGACCGGCTCGCCGAGCTTCCTGCTCATCAACCAGATGGGCGAGCGGACCTCGTATGTGACCCAGTGGCAATCCACGATTCAGCGCGAGCTGACGAAAAACATGTCGCTCGAAGTGACCTACATGGGTTCGGCCGGCATCAAACTGCGCCGCCTGACCAGCTACAACAACCCCGAGCCGCGTCCGGGCAATCCGAACTTGAACCGGCCGTTCCCCAAATTCAACGGCAGCTTCCAGAACATGAACGCACCCGCGCACTCGAGCTACCACGCGCTGCAGATGCGCTTGCAACACCGCTTCGCCAACGGCTTCACGCTGCTGGGATCGTATGCATATGGCAAGTCGATCGACAACGGTTCGGGCGTTCGCACGACCGATGGCGACGCGTTGACGCCTTCGGACAACTACAACCTGCGCGCCGAGCGCGGATTGTCGGCGTTCGACTTCCGCCAGCGCTTCACGGCTTCGTACCTGTATGAACTGCCGTTCGGCAAGGGCCGCAAGTATGCGTTGACGGGCCCGGCGAACTTCATTCTGGGCGGCTGGCAGTTGGGCGGCATCGTGACGTTCCAGGACGGGTTCCCGGCAACGGTGTACTGCGGACCTGGCAACGTGCAGAACGGCGGCGGCTACTGCAAGCCGGACGCGATCGCGGGCGTGAACGGCAATTTGCAGAATAGCGAAAAGACAATCGCGCGCTGGTTCAACACGGCGGCGTTTGTCGATCGCCTCGGCGTTGCGCCCGGCGCAACGCCCCCTGTGTTCCGCTACGGCACCGCGGGTCGCAACACGATCATCGGACCTGGCATCACGAGCATCGACATGTCGGTGAACAAGTTCTTCACCTTCCGGGAAACGCACAAAATCGAGCTGCGCGGCGAGGCGTTCAACCTGCCGAACACACCGAACTTTGGGCAACCGGGTACGTCGCTACGGACGCCGACCTACGGCGTCATCGGCGGCACGCGCCTGGATTCGCGGCAGTTGCAGGTGGCGCTGAAGTATAGCTTCTAAGCTCCGCGCAACGTCGAAACAGCAAAGGCGCGGCCCAATCGGCCGCGCCTTTTGTTTGGCCGAATCGTGTTCGTTCTATCGAGCGCGGACGACAGTGGAACTGGTGATCTTTCCGATCGACGCCACGCCGCACTGTCGCAGAGTGAGAGTCAATTCGGCGTTGAGAATTTCTAGAACACGTTCGACGCCAGGCTGCCCGAACGCCGAAAGTCCCCAAATATAGGGCCGTCCGATCCCGACCGCCTTGGCGCCCAGGGCGAGCGCCTTGACGATATCGGTTCCCCGGCGAAACCCGCCGTCGATAAACACGGGAATCCTGCCATTCACGGCATCGACAACCTCGGGAAGAACGTCCAGCGTGCCCCGGCCGGTTTCGCTGGCGCGGCCGCCGTGGTTGGAGACGACAACGCCATCGGCGCCGCGCTCGCGAGCGAGGATCGCGTCTTCAGCCGTATCGATTCCCTTGATCACGATCTTCATCGACGTCAGCTTCTTGAGTCTGTCGAGGTACGACCAATCGGCGGCCACCGGGTTAATGTCTCCCGAAAGGCCGGTGAACATGGGCTTGGTGCGGTTGCGCGCGGGGTTCGACCCGGCGAGAGGATCGACCGTGTGACAGGTCATGCAGTTGCGCGTATCCGTGCGGGCGAAACGGATGAGCGTCTCCGTGTTTCGGCCTGGAACGTTGTCGACGGTCCAGACAAGCACCTTGCAGCCGGCGGCCTCGACGCGCCGGAGGAGCTTCTCGGTTTCATCCCAGGCCTTGGGAATATAAAGCTGGAACCAGGGCGGCGCGCCGCGCTCGCGGGCAACGTCCTCGACGCTGGTCGTGGCAACGGTCGAAAGCATCTGCATCGTCTTGCGCGCGCGGCTGGCGCGCGCGACGGCCACTTCGCCGTCGGCGTGGAACTGTTTCTGATGCCCGACAGCGCTGAGGTAGATCGGGGATTCCCAGGTCTCGCCGAAGACTTCCGCTTTGAGGTCGGGCGCGACGATGCCGGTGAGTTGACGAACGCGGAGGTGGTAGTGGTTCATGGCCTCGCTGTTGGCGCGAAGCGTTCGGTCGTCGTTGACGCCCGTGGCGAGGTAACCCCAGTGTGCCGGCGGCAGCGCCTTGCGCGCCAACGGCTCAAAGTCCATGACGTTCAGCGGGTCTTTGAGGTTGGGTTGTTGAGCGAACAACGGGCTCGCTGCGACGAATCGGAGAAACTCCCGGCGGTGCATCCGGATAGTATAGCGAGTGGACGCGCGGCTACACCGGTAACTGTGCTTTTTGCTCGGCCGCGAACGCGCGCAGTGTGGCAAGCAGCCGATCGCCCAGTTGTTTATTTCGCTCGTACCGGTTGTACTGTTCGGCCGGATCGTCATCCAGATTGAACAATTCTGGGACGATCGGATCGCCTTGTTTGAGGCCCGAGTCGTGGCGCGCATGGCGAATTTTCCACGGGCCTTCACGGTATGCTTCCAGAAACGCACCTCGGAAGTAGAACATGTTCTGGCGCGGAGAAGGCCCGGCGCCTTTGAGCATCGGCAGCAGATCGAATCCGTCATAGACGCGGTCTTTAGGAATCGCCGCGCCAGCGGCCTGCGCGAGAGTCGGGAAGATATCGAGCGTGGAGGCGATGTCGGCCGACGACTGGCCGGGCGGAATCACGCCAGGCCAGTGGAAGATGCCAGGGACGCGCGGACCGCCTTCGTACGTGTTGCCCTTATGACCGCGCAGAAGGCTCTTGAATCCCGTGTGCCACGGCTCATTGCCGCGCTGCAGCATGCGGTCGGGAAGATTGAGCCACGGACCGTTGTCACTCGTGAAGACAACGAGAGTGTCGTTGTCGACGCCCTGCTTTTTCAACTCGGTCAGGATTTGGCCGACCGACCAATCGATGGTTTCGATGACGTCGCCGTAAAGCCCCGCTCGTGAAGTTCCCTTCTTGCTCGAAGCCGAAATCGGCAAGTGCGGCATAGCGTACGGCAAGTAGAGCAAAAACGGATTGCGGCCGGACTGGCGGATAAACTTCAACGCCTCGTCGGTGTAACGTTCGGTGAGCGATTCCTGCTTCACGGGGAACTCGATCTTCTCGTTGTTACGGTAGAGCATCAACGGCACCTCGGTCTTCACAAACGGCGGTTCCATGTCGTTTGAATACGGCAAGCCGAAATAGAAGTCGAAGCCGCGCGCGTTAGGCAGATACTCAGCAGGCTGGTGTCCGAGGTGCCACTTGCCGATCGCGGCGGTTCGATAACCCGCCTGCTTGAGGTGCGCGGCGATGGTGATTTCGCTCAAGCGCAGGCCCGACTTCGAATCGGGACCGAGGTTGTTCGGCAGTCCGGCACGAATCGGATAGCGCCCCGTCAACAGGCCGACGCGCGAGGGGGTGCAGAACGGCGCGGCGGCGTAAAAGGAAGTGCACCGCATGCCTTCAGCGGCCATGCGATCGAGGCTCGGCGTCTTGATCGTCGGGTGACCATAACAGGCGACATCGCCGTAACCCATGTCGTCGGCGAACAGGAGGATGAAGTTGGGCTTGCGCCTCGGTGCTTGCGCGGCGAGCGCCGAGGCGGCAAGGAAGTTGCGTCGGGTGATCACCAGTACAGTT
>VFZQ01000521.1 GCA_016871135.1 Acidobacteriota bacterium
CCGCCAAGACCGGCCCGGTCGACGATGGTCCGCTTTTGCAGGACACCGGGAACGAATTGCATCGATTCTACGCGGCGCTCTATGCGGTGGAGAAGAAAGAGCCCGGCGCGGCTGTTCGCGTTGTTCATTACGGCGATTCTCCGACCACGGCCGATCTGATTACCGCCGATGTGCGCGATCTTTTCCAACAGGAGTTCGGCGATGCGGGCCACGGCTTTGCGCTTATCGCCAACCCCTGGGCCTGGTACGGCCACCGCGGTCTGACAATTCGCGGTTCCGGGTGGAGAATGGAGCCGGGCAATACGGCCGAACTGCGTGACGGCCGTTACGGTCTGGGCGTGGTTAGTTTTCGGGGCGCGGCCGGCGCGCAGTCGAAGATCACGCTGAAGGACCCGTCCCATTCGCGGTTTGAGGTCTGGTATCTTGCCCAGCCGGATGGAGGCTCGTTCACCGTTTCGGCGGGCGGGCAGACGCTCGGTACGGTCGACACCGCTTCGCCGGCGGTGGCTTCGCAATTCCAGGCGTTTGAGCCATCCGGCGGCGCCGGCGGTATCGACATACGCGTCACCAGCGGCCGGGTCCGGCTCTATGGCGTACGTTTTTCCAAAGACGGCCCCGGCGTAGAATACAGCTCGCTTGGCGTGAACGGCGCAGCGATCACCATCGTTTCGCGGAATATGGATGAAGGGCATTGGGGCGAGCAATTGAAGCACGCCGAGCCCAACCTCGTTGTATTGAATTACGGCACCAACGAGAGCGCGTTCCCGTCCTACGTCGAAGCGATCATGGAAAAGGAACTTACTCGGGCGATTCAGCGCATCCGCTCGGCCGTGCCGGAGGCGTCGATTCTCCTGATGAGCCCGATGGACCGGGGCGATCGACTGCCTTCCGGTGAAATCGGCACCGTGGCGGGCATGGCGCGGCTGATCGAGATCGAACGCAAAGTGGCCCGCGATCACAACGTCGCGTTTTTCAACACGTTTCAGGCCATGGGCGGCGCTGGGACTATGGGGCGCTGGTATACCGGAACGCCGCGGTTGGTCGGCGCCGATCTGATCCATCCCATGCCCGCGGGCGCCAAGCTCGTCGGCGGGTTGCTTTACCGGGCGCTGCAGGACGGCTACCGCCATCGCAAGCTGGCGATGGCACAGCCAAATTTTGAGACAATAAAGACTCAGCCGTAAAACGCCGATTGAGTTTGATAGGAGAGAATGCGACTTCTTGCCCTAAGCTGCGCGACGATTGCCATCGGGTTCGGCCTGATGCATGGCGCGGCGGCGCCGAAGAAAAAGGCGTCGACGGTGAAGAAGGCGCCCGTCTCGGCGAAGAAGGTCACCTCCAAGAAAAGGACTCCGGTTCGCCGCCGCGTCGCCGTCGCGCGCGCGCCGGTGACCACGCCGATTGTGCGCGCGGCCGCCACCGACGCGGTGTCGAAATGGCTCAACGTTCCCGGCATTATGGAAAATCCGGCGGCGATGGTTCCGTTCTTCGAACAGCTTCACCGTATCGAGCGCGGTCAGTCGAGCGATGTCCTCCGCGTGTTTCACTACGGCGATTCTCACACTGCCGCCGATGAATGGACCGGAACGCTCCGCTACCTTTTGCAGATGCGCTTCGGCGACGGTGGCAATGGCTTTTCGCACGCCGGGCGGCCGTGGAACGGATATCGCCGGCTAGATTTAAAAAGTTGGAGCACTCCCGGTTGGCATAGCGACGGGTTGAACAGGCGCGATGGGGACGGGCTTTATGGGCTTTCGGGCGTCAGTATGTCGACTACGCTGCCTAGCCAGATGGTCAACGTGCAGACGGAGCTTGAACAGGCCGAATTTCACTACCTGCAGCAACCCGGCGGCGGGCGCGTCGAACTCTCCGACAATGGCGCGGCGATCGATACGATTTCCACCGAGGGCGAAGGTGGTCCGCGCTGTGTGAAGCTGACGCTCTCGCCCGGTTCGCACTTGCTCACGGCCCGTACGGTCGATCGGAAACCGGTGCGGCTGTTTGGCTGGGTAACCGAAAACATGCGCGGCGTCACATGGGAAACGATGGGGATCAACGGAGCGCAGGCGTCGATCGGGCTGCGTTGGGAAGATGCCGGGCTAGCGCCGATCTTCCGCGATCGTCCGCCGGGTTTGATCGTTCTTGCGTACGGCACCAACGAGGCGCGCAACAAAGAATGGACGTTTGAGTCCTACCGCGACATGTTCGCGGCACTACTCGACAAGTACCGGCGGCTCGCTCCGGCGGCGTCGATATTGGTGATCGGTCCGCCTGATCATCAGATCCGTGCCGGCGGCGCCTGGGCGCCGCATGAAAAGATCGACCTGATTCTCGAGGCGCAGCGCGAAGCGTGCAAGTCGCGCGGCGCGGCATTCTGGGACATGCGCGAGCGTATGGGCGGCAAGGGCGCGATGAAACAATGGGTGTACGCGGGGATGGCCCAAGGCGATTTTGTGCATTTTACGGGTCCGGGGTATCGCTTGCTGGGCGCCGCGTTGTATAAGGAGTTGATGGGCCAATACGCGACCTTTGCCCGCATTCGGCAGGAGACGATGCAACCCAAGACGGCGGCCCTGCCCGCGGAAACGGCGACAAACGAAGAATAATGGACAAGCGCGCTCAAATCGTTGCGATCATTCAAAAGGTATCCGGCAAGGCGTTGGCCCCGGATGCCGCTGAGTCGTTGTTCGACTCTGGACTACTGGATTCCTTCGCTCTGCCCGACATGGTTGGCGAGATCGAAAAGGTCTTCTCGCTCAAGATCCCGGACTCGGATCTGACCCCCCGCAAGTTCGATACGATCGAACGCATCGAACAATACATTGAGGAGCACGGAAACTGAAGTGGCGTTTCTGAAAGCATTTGGCTCCTACCTGCCGGAACGGGTGGTGAGCAACGCCGAGATCGGCGCTCGCGTCGGTTGTGACGCGGAGTGGATCCGCAATGTCTCCGGCATCGACGAACGCCGCTTCGCCGCCGAGGGGGAATCGGTGGTCGATCTCGCTCTCCGCGCGGCGCAGGACTGCCTGGAACAGGCGAAGATGAAGGCGTCCGATTTGGGCATGATCCTGGTTTCATCGGGTTCATGGGAGCGGCAGTTTCCTGGCCCGGCCGCCGCTGTGGCGTCGAAGCTTGGGCTGGATACGACGCCTTCGCTCGACGTTCCCATGGCCAGCGCCGGATCGTTGTTCGGCATGTCGCTGGCATCGCGATTGTGTGAGTCGCTTGGACCGATCCTGGTTATTGGCGCCGAGAAGATGTCCGAAGTTGTCGAGCGTGAACCGATGGAGCGCGGCGTCGCGATTCTATTTGGCGACGGTGCGGGCGCATGCCTGGTACATCCGTCGAACGGGTTCGCGAAGGTGCTCGACTGCGGGCTGTATTCGGACGGAGCGTACTCGGAAGATTTGAAGCTGCCGTTTGAGTCGCCGCTCGAAATGAACGGGCGAAGCGTGATTTTGCAGGCCTCGCGCAAGATTCCGCGCGCGATTGCGTCGCTGCTCGATCAACATCGCCGGCGCGCGGCGGATGTGGCTGTTTTCCTGATGCACCAAGCGAATCAGAACCTGATCGCGCGGGTGGCGCAGGCGCTTGAAGTGGCCGAAGACAAGTTTTATTCGAACATCAAGAACTTTGGGAATACGTCTTCGGCTTCGATGTTAATCGCCGCCGCCGAGTGGTCGCGATCGCACAGTCTGCAACCCGGCGAGACGCTTTGTTTCGCGGCGTTTGGCGCCGGCTTCCATTGGGGCGCGCTGCTTGCCGAAGGCGCCGGCTAAACCCGCGCGCACCCGCCGGGCGCGTGCGGCCAAACGACGGCAGCGCCGGATGAAGCAGGTGGAGAACGATCTTTCCGAGCAGCAATGGTCGGCGCTCAAGGAGGCGTGGGGCGGTTGCGCGTATTGCGGCGTGCAGGACAAGCCGCTGCAGAAGGACTGCGTGCAGGCGCTGTCAAGAGGCGGCCGCTATACGCTCGAAAATATCGTGCCGGCCTGTTTGTCGTGCAATACCAGCAAGTGCAACGACGAGGTGACCGGCTGGCTCCGCCGCAAGCGGTTGAACGAAGGGGCGTTCCTGCTGCGCTTCGAGCAGATCAAGCGAGTCCTGTGTCCCCCAGCGGGACTAACATGATGCCAACCCGAAACGCCCCCGCGCCCCACCCCGTCCGCTATATTTAACAGCCCGTGGTTTAAGTCGGAATCCGGCCGGAATGCCGATTCGAGACTCTTTTGCGGGGATACCAAATGGTCAACTGGCCGCTGAGAATGCGCTGTAGGGCATCTGTGGGCCTCGGTTTTTTGCCGCTTTCGCCAATCCTCAGAATAGGGACTTTAACCACGGGCTGTTAAGCCCGGAGTTCCGATTTGAAACATTTCCGTGCAACTTTGTAAGATGCTCCGACGCCTTTATTCATGCGGGTTTGAACGTCGCGAAGACGCTGGTGCGGAAACCAGATGAGCGATTGGGTTTCGGTGATCTCATCGCCTAGTAGCTGACGAGTTTGCAGCAGCGGCTGGTGAAGACCGGCGGCAGCCTGGTCAAGCACGCCCGCTACTACTGGCTGGTGTTGGCTGAGAGTCATCTGACGCGCCGTTTGTTTGGAAGCATGGT
>VFZQ01000522.1 GCA_016871135.1 Acidobacteriota bacterium
CTGTGTTCGCGAAATTGAAGCCGGTGGCCGTGAACTCCAACGCGCGCTCTGTGGTTAGAGCCCACCGCTTGGTGACCGACACATCGTGGTTCTGATTGCCCGGCATTAAGAGGGAAGGATGCGTGCGAGGTCCGTTACCGTAAGTGAAGTCGGGAGGCTGTTGGAACGCCGCCGGGTTAAACCACATGTCCGGCCCTTGGTTAGGCGAACGGGGATCGACCCCGGGCACGAGGTTTACGCGCAACGCATCGATCACGCCACCGGTGTTGTTGAACTGCGGCCGCAGCGCAATCGGTTCTCCGCTCTGCACGGAAGTCATACCCGACACCGACCAGCCATCCGCCAAGTGGCGGCGCCAATCGTCGAAGGCGAACAGCGTCTTCCGCGAGCCGAACGGCAGATCGTAGGCGAAATTCAAGGACAGCCGCCGCGGCACGTTGCTCGACGTCAGAGACCACTCGTTGTTCTTGTTGTAATAATCCTGCACGCCATACGGGCCCGAGTAGTCGTCCATCTGCTTCGACCACTCGAAGGTCGTATTCAGAGTCAGTCCGCTCGAAGATCGCTTTTCCACGCGCGCCACGGCGGCGTTTCGTTTGTAGTTCGCGGCGGGCCACGAGCTGTATACATCGAAACGCTGGAACTGCGGATACGGCCGGATCGACCGGCGGAAGCTTTCATCGTTCAACCGGTCGCGATGGACAAGATTGGAAAGAGGAATTGCGTTTGGGTTCAACGCGCTATTGGAGATGAACAGGCGCTGCCCGCGCGCGTGGCCGAGGCTGAGACTTACAATCGTCTGCTGAACGATCTCGCGTTCGAAAGACAAACCGGCCGACTGATACACCGGGAGCGTTCCGGAGCGATCGACCAAATCGGCCACGGTGAAATTCGCGGCGTCGGGACGCAGATCGGGCAGCGGCCGGGGCAGTTGCGGAAATCCGTCGTTGAGAGTCATCGCGGGCTGCAACTGCGTATTCGGGGACACCAACGTCGGGGTGCCGACAAATCCCTGCGTCGCCCACTGCGTCGTATAGATCGGGAAATTGCTGAAGCTGATGCCGTAACTCAAACGCACCACGCTCTTGGGGTTCCCGCGCGGATTCCACGCCAGGCCCAAGCTTGTCTCCGGGCGCACGCGCACCGGCTGAAACCGTCGGCCGTTGCCGTCTCGATTGGCGAACACGAGCGCTCCCTTCCTGCCATTTGCGGGGTTGATCGCGTCGAGATCGACCGTCGCGAAACGATCGTACTTCTCCACGCGCGGCACCGTGACTTCCATCGAACCGCCAAAGCTGAAGTTTAGATTCCGAGAGAACTCGTAGTTGTCGCGCAGCGAGAAATTGAAGTAGCTCCCTCGCCAGTAGGAAGGGTTCTCGACGAGGGTCGCCTCGGCCGACTCGGCGTGTCCCAACAGAAAGCTTGCCCACGGATGGCCCGTGTTGACGATTCCCGGCAGCGATGTGATCGACGGACCAAACTGAAACAGACCCGCCGGATTCTGCGGCAAATACGCATTCACCTGATAGCGGCGTGCGATGGCCGAGCCCCGCAAACGGTGCTTGCCCTTCCGCACCGAGAGCGACTCAGTGAAGTAATAGTAGTTGTGCGAACTCGCCGAGCGCGGACTGTTCCGTCCCATGCCGAGGTAGGTCGAGTAGCGGAAAACGGGGAAGGCATCGCGCAGCGGCCCGCGCAGACCGATGGCGGCGATGGCATCCGCCTGTCCTTCGCGCCCGTTCTCGCTGCGATCGCTGATCACATCGAACGTAACGACGTTGACGGTGTTCGCAGAACGCGTAAAGGTCCAGTCCAACACGCCGCGGCGAGCTTCGTATTTGCGGTCGTTGTTGTTGGAATCGGCGATGGTGTTGAAGTAGCGGGGCGATCCCGCTAAGCCGTTGGTGAACGATCCCGTAAACGAAATGCGATGCCGCTCCAAGGCGGTGTGATCGACCTTGACGATCATGCCGTCGGCGGTATTCGTCTCGGGCGAGAAGACGAAGTAGTTGTTGCGGAAGAACGGTCCCGCGTCGGAGTTCGGCAGCGGATAGTATTCGACCGCGCGCCGCGCCACCGGGTCGAGCCGCTGGGCCGGAATTACATTCGCCGGAAACGGAGCGCGGTCATATTGCAAGTTCGAGCGGGATACGGGCTGCGCCGGGTTGAAGTTTGGATTCGGGCGCGTCGACCGCGGGTCGTAGATCGCCAACGGTGCGCCGGCCGGATCGACAGTGCGCGAGAAGTCGCCGCCGCGCTCGGAGGGAATCGCGATGGTACGCAAGTACGAGCGGCCGATGCGCTCGCGCACGCCTTCGTAGCTCACATTGAAAAATGTCGTTCGGCCGCGATACAGCTTCGGTATCACGAGCGGCCCGCCGACATTGAATCCGAATTGATTGCGGCGCAGCATGTTGCGCAAGCCGCCGCGTTGCACGACATCGTGCGGCGTAGCGTCCAATACATCGTTGCGGAAATTCTCGAACAATCGGCCATGCCAGGCCGCGCGGGGACGGGGCGCGGCGGCGGTTTGTGTGGCGCCGCCCTCACGCAATCCGCGGTCGCGCGTCAGGACCTTAAACTCCTCGACGGCTCGTTCCAGCTCCGACGGGCGCGCCGTGCCAGGCCGCGGGCGCGGCGTTTGCGCACACACCGCGGCGATCGTGAAAAACGATACAGCAAGCCGCAATGAACCGTGGTTCATACTAACAGTGTATCCAGATGAAACTATCCCAACTTTCCGAGCGGCTGGGCACGCGCCTGGCCGGCGACGGCGAAATCGAAATCACCGGAGTCTGCGGCATGGAGGCGGCCGTGCCAGGACAGTTGACCTTCCTCGCCAATCCGAAATACGCGCACAAAGTGAAGAACACGCGGGCGTCGGCGATACTGGTGACCGAACCGATCGCGGGTATGGATATCGCCTCGCTGGTCAGCGCGAATCCGTATCACGATTTCGCGCGCGCGCTTGAGTGTTTCTACACCGCGCCGCGGCCCTCACCCGGCGTGCACGAACTCGCCTATATCGACGCCACCGCGACCATCGGCGAAAGCGCCTCGATCGGCCCGTTCGCCTACGTCGGCCCGCGCGCCGTGATTGGCGCGCGCTGTGTTCTGTATCCGCACGCGGTCGTTTACGAAGGCGCGGAAATCGGCGACGACTTCACGCTGCACGCGCACGGCGTGGTTCGCGAGTATTGCCGCATCGGCAATCGCGTCGTCGTCCAGAATGGCACGGTCGTCGGCGGAGACGGTTTCGGATTCGCCAAGACCAAGCAGGGCACGCACTACAAAATTCCACAGTCGGGCATCACCGTCGTCGAAGACGACGTCGAGATTCAGGCGCTTACGGCGATCGATCGCGCAACGGTTGGAGAGACTCGCATCAAGCGCGGCGCGCGCATCGACAATCTTGTGCAGATCGGCCACGCCTGCGTCGTCGGCGAAGACAACATCATCTGCTCGCAAGTCGGATTGGCGGGCAGCACCATCCTTGAGAAGAACGTTTTGTTAGCCGGGCAAGTCGGCATCAGCGGACATCTCACCGTGCACGACAATGCCATTGTCTATGCGCAGAGCGGCGTGGGCCACGACGTGGCGGCGGGTTCCGTCATATCGGGATCGCCCGCCTTCGAGGCCAAACTCTGGCTGCGCACGCTGCCCGCATATCAGAAGTTGCCCGAAATGTTGCGGACGATGCGAGAATTGGAAAAACGCATCGCGGAGCTGGAAGCGCGAGGCAAGTCTGGAGCCGAATGAGCGAAAAACTGGTAAGGCCCCCGCTGGCCTTTGAAGACGCGGAATTCTTGCAGTCGCCCGAAGCGCGCAGCGTGCGCATGTTGAGCGAGTACTTGAAGCCGCTGCGCGTGTTCCGCCAACACAAGATTCACGACACGGTGGCGTTCTTCGGTTCGGCACGTATCGAGCAACACGGCCCGATGGCCGAATACTACGAGGCCGCTCGCGGACTCGCCGGGAAGGTAACGCATTGGAGCGACTCCTTGCACCGCTCGTCACGGCGCTTCGTCGTCGCCACCGGCGGCGGCCCCGGCATCATGGAAGCCGCCAATCGCGGAGCGTCGGAAGCGGGCGGCGAAACGGTCGGCCTCAACATCCGCCTGCCGTTCGAGCAGCAGCCGAATCCCTATATCACGCCCGAGTTGTCGCTCGAATTCGGCTACTTCTTTCTACGCAAATTCTGGTTCGCCTACCTCGCCAAAGCGCTCGTCGTCTTCCCCGGCGGCTTCGGCACCATGGATGAGTTGTTCGAAATTCTCACGCTGGTCCAGACCCGCAAGCTGCACAAGGAAATTATCGTTCTGCTCTACGGCAGCAAGTTCTGGAAGGAGATCTTCAACTTCGAGGCTCTCGCTAAACACGGCATGATCTCGCCGGAAGACCTGAACATTTTTCAGTTCGCCGACGACGTCGACACGGCGTTTGAGCTACTTCGCGACGGACTTACGCGTCTGTACCTGACTCCCGAAGCGCTGGCCGAACCGGATGTATTCCCGGCCATCGCCCATACCCGAAACGAGTGAGCGCACCCGAAGTCAAGCTCGGCCGGCTGGAGATCGCTACCATCGCGGTCTTCGTGTTGTGGCGTGCG
>VFZQ01000523.1 GCA_016871135.1 Acidobacteriota bacterium
CCTGGCCGTCTGTGCCGAAGCCGTTCCGGCTACATACGCCGACCTTCGACAACTTCCCCTACGACGTGTGGAAACGGCTGCTCATCCGCGCATGGGACCGCATCCGTCCCGACATGCTTGGCTACGGAAGCCCCGCCGGCTGGCGGCCGCTGCGCGAAGCGATCGCCCAATATTTACGGGCCTCTCGCGCCGTTCATTGCGACTGGCAGCAAGTGATCATCACCGCCGGCTCGAAACAGGCGATGCACCTCACCGCGATGATCATGACCGATTCCGGCGATCCCGTGTTCATCGAGAACCCAAGCTACAGCGGCATCCGCGTGGCGTTTTCCCTCTCAGGAGGCGAGATCGTTCCGCTCCCGGTCGACGGCGAAGGCATCGACATCGCATACGGGGAACGGCTGCGCCCGGATGCGCGTCTGACCTACGTCACGCCTTCGCATCAGTATCCGCTCGGCGTCACGATGTCGCTGCGGCGGCGCCTCGAACTGCTCGACTGGGCGCGCCGCCGCGATGGTTGGATTATCGAGGACGACTACGACAGCGAGTTCCGTTACGCCGGTCGCCCCGTCGCCTCGCTGCAAGGACTCGACGATCAACAGCGCGTCATCTACATCGGAACGTTTAGCAAAGTGCTGATGCCTTCGCTGCGTCTCGCCTACATGGTTGTACCGCACGATCTCGTCGACACCATCATCGCGGCGCGCGCCCACACCGATTGGTCATCGCCCGTTGTCGAACAGGTTGCGCTCACCGACTTCATTACCGAAGGCCACTTCGCGCGCCATGTTCGTCGGGTCCGCGCACAGAACAGCGAACGTCAGAAATTTTTCCTGAAAGCCGCGCGCGAGCATCTGCACGGACTGCTGGAAGTGCCTTCGAAAGACAGCGGAATGCACTTGCTCGGCTGGTTGCCTGATGGCGTTGACGATATCTCTGTCAGCAACGATCTATTTGCGCAAGGCGTCGAAGCGCTTCCAGTTTCACGCTTCGCCGATCCGCCGATCGGTCGAGGCGCGCTGCTGTTCGGCTACGCGCCATTCGATGAACGCGACACCGTCGCTGCGATGCGGAAGATAGCCGCGGTCATTGAATCGCAACTGGCACCGCGCCGCTGACCCCGAGTGGATCTTTCCCATGCGAGCGTTCTGCCGCAGACTGGGACATGAGTATCCCCGCATTGATCCTCCTCGTTGCGCAATGGCAACACGATCGCCCGTTCATTGATCAAGTCCACGAAGCCGAGCACCTTCGCCTCGAAGGCAAGTCCACGCAAGCGGAAGGGATTTTGCGCGGCGCCGTCAACAGCGGCTATGGCACAATCGGCGAGCGCGGCACGGCGGCCAACAACCTCGCATCGTTGCTTGCGCGGCGCGGCCGTCATGCAGAAGCGGAGCGCCTGTGGCGGCGTGCCATCGCGTTGTGGACAGAAGCCGACGGCCCCAATCAACCACGCGCCGCGCGCGCAATGAACAACCTGGCCGCCGATCTCGCCTCCCGTAAACGCTATGACGAAGCCGCTGCTCTGTACCGGCAAGTTCTCTCCACCGTCGAGTTGCCGGAGGCGCTCAACAACCTCGGCGTGGTCCACCAACAACTCGGCCGTTATGACGAAGCCGAGTCCCTCTTCCGCCGGGCGATCCGAAAATTCGGTGACAGTCGCGGTGCGATGCAGCCGTGGGGCAACCTGGCCATCCTATTGGAACGGCGCGAGCGCATCGACGAGTCGCTCCACGCGTTCGACCAAGTCGTCGCGTTGCTTCCAGAACTGCGGCCCGCCGATGAAAAAGCCGCCGCGCGTTATCTCGCGCACCACGAAGCATTGCTGCGTCACATTCGCGAACCGGCCGGCGCGGAGCGCGTGGGCCTGCTGGCCATGCGCTTCCGTGTGCGTGAGGCGCGGAGGAATCGCTAGCTACTTCCCGCCCTTGCGAATCGCCCATAGCGTCCGCGTGCCTCGAATAAAAATCGTCTTGCCGGCAATCGCCGGCGTCGTCAGCACCGCCTCGCCCATCGCATTCAGCGCCAGCTGCTCATACTTCGCGCCCGGCTTGAACACGTACACTTCGCCGTCTTCGTTGGTACCGTAGACCACGCCGTCCGCCGCCACCAGCGACGAACTCACGCCCGTCCCATTGCCCAGCCGTTGTTGATAGGCGGTTTTGCCCGTCGCCGCGTCGTAGGTCACCAGCACGCCCCGCGAAGATAGCGTAAAGACTTGCCCGCCCGCGATCACCGGCGTCGACAGATACGGCGCCTCTTCGCGCATCCACGCGATGTGCTGCTTCGAATTCGTTATGTCGCCCGAACCGCCGGACTTGATCGCATACGAACGCCGGATGTAACGCGAGTACCCGCTGAAGACATAGACCAGCCCGTCGTGCTCGAACGGCGTCGGTACAGAGATCATCGACGTGCCCTTGATCCGCCACAACTCCTTCCCCGTCTCCGCATCGTAGCCGCAAACATGCTCCACGCCGTTCGCCACGATCTCGGTGCGCGTCGCGCTCGTGACGACGGTCGGCGTCGACCACGCCGGTTTCGAATCACGCGCCGTGCGCCACAACTCGCGGCCGGTCGCCGCGTCGAAGCTAGCGAGAAACGAACCTTTGTGCATATCGACTTGCAGCAAGACCTTCCCATGCCACAGCACCGGCGACGACGCCGAACCCCATTGATAATCGGGTAAATCGAATGCGCCCTGATCCAGCGCGCCGAGGTCTTTGCTCCACAGCAGCTTGCCCTTCAGGTCGAAACAGTACAACCCTTCCGAGCCGAAGAATGCCACCAGATACTTGCCGTCGGTAACCGGAGTCGGCGAAGCGTAGGAGTTGTGCGGATGCCGCAGCACACGCGGCTTCGTGTTCGCGGCCAGCGTGTTCCAAACAATCTTGCCCGATTTTGTATCAATCGCAAGGACACGAAATTGTTGCTCGGCCGCATCCTGCCGGCGGTCGAGTTCGCCCTTCAACTTCTCCTCGAACACCATCTGCGGATTCGACGACACCGCCGTCGTGACGTAGAGCCGGTTGCCCCACACGATCGGGCTCGACAAACCCAGCCCCGGCAGTTCGGTCTTCCAGGCGATGTTTTCGCCGGTCTTCACATTCCAGGTCGCCGGCAGATGCTGCTTCTCGGCGACGCCCCGCGCGCCCGGCCCGCGGAACTGCGGCCAGTTCTCCGCGCTCGCGGCGAGCGCGATAGCTGCCAAAAACATTTTCATAACGGAATGTTACCGTGTTTTTTCCGCGGCATCGTGTCCACCTTGTTGCGCAGCATGCGCAGCGCGCCGATCACGCGGGCACGCGTTTCGCGCGGTTCAATCACATCGTCGATGTATCCACGCTCGGCGGCGATGAACGGATTAGCGAAGCGTTCTTTGTACTCAGCGATCTTCGCCGCGCGCGCGTCGTCGTCGGTGATCTCGCGCCGATACAAAACGTTCACCGCTCCCTCGGCGCCCATCACCGCGATCTCGGCTGTTGGCCACGCGAAGTTGACGTCGGTGCGCAGATGCTTCGACCCCATCACGCAATACGCGCCGCCGTAAGCTTTCCGCGTGATCACGGTGACCTTCGGAACGGTGGCTTCGGCATAAGCGTAAAGCAGCTTCGCGCCGTGTTTGATGATGCCGCCCCACTCCTGCGCGGTGCCCGGCAAGAATCCAGGCACGTCTTCAAACGTGAGTATCGGAATGCCGAACGCGTCGCAGAAACGCACGAAACGCGCGCCCTTCAGCGACGAGTTGATATCGAGGCAACCAGCCAGCACGGCCGGATTGTTCGCCACCACGCCGACGGTTCGGCCATCCATGCGCGCGAAGCCGACCACGATGTTGGCGGCGTAGGCTTCGTGCACTTCAAGAAAATCGCCGTCATCGACCACGCGGCAAATCACCTCTTTCATGTCATAGGGCTGATTGCTCTCGGCGGGAACGATCGCATCCAGCGCCGCGTCGGCACGCGTCGCCGGATCGCTGCAACTCTTCACCGGCGCGGGATCAGCGTTGTTCGAAGGCAGGTAATCGAAAAGCTCGCGAATGCGCGCGCAGCAGTCGGCGTCATCGGCGGCTTCGAAATGCGCGACGCCGCTGGTCGCGTTGTGCGTCGTTGCACCGCCGAGATCTTCCTTCGATACATCCTCGTGCGTCACGGTCTTGATGACATCGGGTCCGGTGACAAACATGTAGCTCGTCTTCCGTACCATGAACACGAAATCGGTGATTGCCGGTGAGTACACCGCGCCGCCCGCGCACGGCCCCATGATCGCCGAGATCTGCGGAACGACGCCGGATGCCAGCGTGTTGCGCAGGAAAATGTCGGTGTAGCCGGCCAGCGAAACAACGCCCTCTTGAATGCGCGCGCCACCGGAATCATTCAGGCCGATGACGGGCGCGCCATTCTTCATCGCCATGTCCATCAGCTTGCAAATCTTCTGCGCATTGGTCTCCGACAGCGACCCGCCGAAAACCGTGAAATCCTGCGCGAAGACGTAAGCCAACCGTCCGTGAATCGTGCCATAGCCGGTGACAAAACCGTCGCCGTCGATGACCTGTTGCTCCATGCCAAAGTCGCGGCAGCGATGCCGCACCAGTTTGT
>VFZQ01000524.1 GCA_016871135.1 Acidobacteriota bacterium
CCGCGGCCAATGAGAAATTGCAACTGGCGATCGCCAAGCCCGACCTCGAAATCTCCGGCGGCTACAAGCGCACCAACGGCTACGACGGGCTCCTGGCCTATCTCAACGTCGATCTCCCCTGGCGACACAAGAACCAAGGCAATATTGCGGCCGCCGGCGCGGAGACGCGGGTGGCGCGCTCCAATGCCGCCGCGGCCGAAGCGCTGGTTCGCGCCGAAGTACGCGGGGCGTTTTCGGCCTATAAGCTGCGGCGCGAGCAAATCGACGGCACAATCGCCGCCCTTTCGGCGCAAGCCCGCGAAACCGCCCGCATCGCACAGGCGGCTTACCGCGAGGGCGGCGCCGATCTACTGCGATTGCTGGACGCCGAACGCACGCACCTGGAGGCCGAACTGCTGCGTGTACAAACTCTCGTGGAACTACGGCTGGCCGAAGCCGCCGTTCAATCCGCACTTGGAGTCACACCTTGAAACTCCTTCTTTGTTCGTTGTTGTTTCTACTCGGCGCATGCACGCCAAGGTCCGCCGCGCCGCCGGAAGCCGCCAAGAAGCAAGAAAAGAAATCCGCCGAACCGGGCGAAGTCCATCTCGACGCCGAGCTGCGCAAGACAGCCGGCATCGTTGTTGTCGCCGTTGAGAAACGGACAATCCCCACGACGCTCCGCGTGATCGGCCGGATCACTCCCGACGAGGAAAAGACACACAGAGTGTCGGCCATTACCGACGGTCGCGTCCGCAAGATCTTTGTCAAAGTTGGCGACCGTGTCACGGCCGGCCAAGTGCTGGCCCGTATGCACAGCCACGATATTCACGAAGCGCGGAGCGAGTTCCAGAAGGCCAAGGTCGAATTGGCGCGATTGGAAACGCAGCGCGGCTTCGCTGAAAAATCCCGCGACCGCTTGAAACGGCTGCTCGACCTCAAGGCGGCATCGCAGGAGCAACTCGAACTCGCCGAGCGCGACGTTCGCAACACGATCGCCGCCATCGAGGCAGCCAAAGCCGAGTTGATCCGTACGCGCGTCCACATCGAGGAGTTTCTTGAAGTCTCCGCCGAAGATCCGCCTGGCCACAAGCCCGGCGACCTCGATCACGACGACGATCTGATCCCGATCAAGGCGCCTTCGGCGGGCATCGTTCTCTCGCGAGTGGCCAACACGGGAACCGTGGTGAAGCCCGGCGACGAGCTCTTCGTCGTAAGCGATCTCGCCTCGGTCTGGATGATAGCGTCGGTGCCGGAAGAAGCGCTTGCCAAAGTCCGCACGGGTATGAACACACAAGTGTTCGTGCGCGCCTTTGAAGACCGTCCCTTCCCGGGCCGAATCACGCGCATCGGCGACCAACTCGACCCCGAAACCCGTACGGCACAAGCGCGCATCGTTCTCGCCAATGCGCACGGGCAACTTAAACCCGAGATGTATGCCACCGCCGAAATCGTGGCAGGCGTCAGCGAAGAAGCTCTTTACGTTCCGCAAGAGTCCGTGCAGGAACTGAACGGCCACGCGATTGTCTTCGTGCAGACCGGCGAAGACAGGTTCGTGGCACGGGTGGTCGAAACCGGCGCGCGGGCCGGAGGGCTAGTCGCTATACGATCGGGCCTCGACGCATCGAGCCGAGTGGCCGCGCGCGGCGCCTTCGTGCTGAAGTCGCAGATGCTGAAGTCGACGCTGGTCGAGGAGTAGACCCGCACCGTGCTCAATCGCTTTATCGACGCCGCACTCTCCAATCGCGTGATCGTGCTCGCTGCGCTCGGCCTTCTGATCGCCGCGGGTATCTTCAGCCTCTCGCGATTGCCGATCAACGCGTTTCCAGATCTGACCAACAACCAGGTCACCGTCGTTACGGCATGTCCAGGGATGGCGCCGACCGAAGTGCAGCGGTTGGTCTCCTGGCCAATTGAATCCGCATTGATGGGGTTGCCGCGTGTATCCGAAGCGCGCTCGGTGTCGAAGTTCGCGTTGTCGAAAATCACGATCGTCTTCGACGACGAGGTGAGCTCCTACTTCGCGCGCCAGCTCGTCAACGAGCGATTGCAGGAGGTTCGCGACCGTATTCCACGCGGGCTCGAACCGGGACTCGGTCCGAACGCAACGCCGTTCGGCGAGGTCTATCAATTCACGCTCGACAGCAAGACCGTGCCGCTCGAAGAGCGCAAAGCGTTTCTCGATTGGGTTATTCGTCCGGCACTGCGAACCGTGCCGGGCATAGTCGAAGTCGAGACCTGGGGCGGCCGCACGCGCCAGTGGGAAGTGGAGATTCGCCCGGATGCGCTCGATCGTTACGGCATCACGCTTTCCGATGTCGAGCAGGCGATCGCCGCGTCCAACGAGAACTTTGGCGGCGGGTTCATTGAGCACGCCGGCGAGCAATACACCGTCGTCGGCAAGGGCCGCGCCAACTCGCCGGCCGATCTCGAACGGATCGTGATTCGTTCCCACAAGGGCACGCCGGTGCTGGTCCGGGATGTCGCCGTGATTAAGCCGGGCGTGATGCAGCGCCAAGGAGCGACACTGCGAGACGGCCGCGGGGAAACCGTTTCGGCGATGGCGATCATGCTCAAGGGCGAGAATTCGCGCGAGGTCATCGCGCGCGTGAAGCAGCGGCTGGCCACGATCAAGATGCCGGCCGGCGTGGAGATCGTACCCTTCTACGACCAGAGCGAGATCATCAACCGGACGATTGGAACGGTGCGTCAGAATTTATCGGAAGCCGGTCTGCTTGTTATCGCCGTGCTTTTGCTCTTCCTCGGCAATGTGCGGGCGGCGCTGCTGGTGGCCAGTGTGATTCCGCTCTCGCTGCTGGCGGGTTTCATCGGGATGCGCTGGTTCGGCGTCACGGCGAATCTGATGTCGCTCGGCGCGGTCGACTTCGGCATGATCGTGGACGGCGCGGTGGTCATGATGGAGAACGCCGTCACACGCCTAGGGGCGCGCGACGCGGAATCGAAGCTGGAGGTGATACGCCGCGCCGCGCACGAAGTGGCCCGGCCGATCGTCTTCGCCGTCTGCATCATCATTGCCGTGTACATGCCGATCTTCTTCCTGGAAGGGCTCGAAGGCCGCCTCTTCCGCCCGATGGCCGTAACTGTTGTCTCCGCACTCGCCGGTTCGTTGCTGCTGGCGCTGTTTGTGATGCCGGTGCTGGCATCGTATCTGCTCAAAGTCCGCGAAGCGCACCATGACTGCGGCTGGTTCGGCTTCATCCGGCGCGCCTATTCCTCGCTGCTCGCCGTGGCGTTGCGGTTCCGCGTTGTGACCGTTTCGTTTGGCGTTGTGATCGCCGCCGTTGCGATTGGCTCTTTGGCCTTTATTGGCAGCGAATTCATGCCGCGCCTCGAAGAAGGCTCAATTCTGGTGCAGTCGAAGAAGCTGCCGGGCATCTCGCTGACCGACTCCGCCAAACTCAGCGACTCGATTGAGAAGGCGCTGCTCAAACTCCCCGAGGTCGACGGCATCGTATCGAAACTCGGACGCCCCGATCTGGCCACCGACCAGATGGGAATTTTCGAAGCCGACGTCTATGTATTACTGAAACCGGCCAAGCAGTGGAGAGCTGCGTCGAAAGAAGCGCTCATCGACAAGATGCGGGGCGCGCTGGAAACGGTACCCGGCACGGGTTACAACTTCACGCAGCCGATGGCCATGCGGCTGGATGAAACCATCAGCGGCATTAAGGCCGACGTCGCAGTGAAGATTTTTGGCGAGAACCCGGCCGTGCTGGATGAGATCGCGCTGAAGACGTTTCGTTTGTTGGAGCGGGTTCCCGGCGCCGCCGATGCGCAGATGGAGATCGCCAACGGCGTGGCCGAAATCCACGTCGAGCCGGATCGCGCCGCGCTGGCCCGCTACGGGGTGCACATCGACGATGTGCGGCAAGCCGTGGAGGCGGCGGTCGGCGGCCGCCCTGTGAGCGAGTACGTGGAAGGACAGCGGCGCTTCGATATCGTCGTGCGTTTTCCGGAGGCGTTTCGCGAGCGGCCCGAGTCGCTCGAACAAGTTCGCATTCACGCTCCGGGCGGGGAGCGTTTGCTGCTTGGTCAGGTCGCCTCGATCCGCACGGCGCGTGGACCGGAAGTGGTTAGCCGCGAGAACGGCATGCGCCGCGTCGTGGTGCAATGCAACGTGCGCGGCCGAGATCTCGGCGGCTTCGCCGACGACGCGCGCGAGCGGGTGGCCAAAGAGATCCAACTTCCGCCCGGCTACTTCATCGACTGGGGCGGGCAGTTCGAAAATCAGGAGCGCGCGATGGGCCGGTTGACGCTGGTGCTGCCCGTCTCGATTTCTGCGATCCTGATCCTGCTTTACTTCACGTTCTACTCGATCCGCCAGACGTTGTTGATCCTGTCGAACGTACCGTTCGCGCTGGTGGGAGGAGTCGCGGCAATGTGGCTACGTGGAATGAATTTGAATCTCAGCGCGTCGATCGGATTTATCGCGCTCTTCGGCGTCGCGGTGTTGAACGGCATCGTCATGGTGAGCCAGATCAACCGCCTGCGCGATGACGGCATGGACGAAGAACAAGCCGTGCGCGAAGGCGCCGCGCTGCGACTTCGCCCGGTGTTGATGACGGCGCTGGTGGCGAGCCTTGGCTTCCTGCCA
>VFZQ01000525.1 GCA_016871135.1 Acidobacteriota bacterium
AAACGGTGTTGTACATGGGGCGGGAACCGCTGCGGCTTGAAAACACTGTCAAGACGCCGACGCTGGACTTTCGGTTCGAGATTGTCGACCTGCGTGAGTATGACGCCGAGACGTTGTTGGCCAGCGAGGACTGGGCCGATGTTCTACTCGCCCTGTTAGCAAAGGGCGACCCTGAAAGGGCGCTGGCGGTGGCGATCGAAAGGTTGCGTGCGATGGGGCACGAAGAGCGCGCTTGGGCAATGGGTACACTGTTGGTTCTTTCTGGCATACTGGGAATCGAAGAGAGTGCCAACGAGAGACTGAAGGAGTTTGACGTGATTAATGTAATGGAAAACAAAGTCCTGGGTCCGTTGATTTTGAGGGAGCTGGAGAAGGGGTGGAATGAGGGCCGGCAGGCGGGCGTGCAGGAGGGCATGCAGCAGGGCATGCAGGAAGTGATTACCGAACTCTTGACGGAAAAATTCGGCGCGCTCCCCGCCTGGGCCAACACCCGTCTGGAATCAGCCTCCAGCGAAGAGTTACACCGCTGGGCCAAGCGTGTGCTGCACTGCGCGTCGCTTGAAGACACGCTGCGATGAGGCGGCGCTTACTTTACCAATGGCGCTTTGCGCCGGAATTCGTCGAAAAAGCCGAGTAAGAAAGTCAAGCGAGGCGGTCGTGTCGCGCTACCCGCTTCGCCTGCCGGGAACGCGACCAAGCGTTTTCCAGCGGGATCGAGATCGAAGTTTCGGTCGAACGAAGTGTTCCTTAAGAGGCGATCCGTCCAAGTTCGCGGCTTGTCGGGCGTGAAGACGTTTCCGTTGGTCCTGTAGCTCGCCGCCATGAGACTTAAGTCGAGGGCTTGGAAGAGAATTTCGCGGCCATCTCGCGACCAAAGCGGCAATCGGCCTCCGTTGGTCGAAACCTGCCAGCGGCCGCCTGGTCCCGGGAACGGTCGTACATACAACTCTTGCGTTCCCGACTCGTTCGACGCATAAGCCAGCCAGCGCCCGTCGGGCGAGAACGCTGGATAGACTTCGAGAAATGGAGTGCCCAAGAATAATTGGGCCTTCCCGAGCTTGAAACCGCTATCGCTCCGTCCCGATTCCGTCTCGACGGGCATCGTGAAAATGTCAAAAGTATTGCTGGCGCCGGATTGAAAAACCGCCAGACGTTTACCGTCCGGGGAAAACGATGACGGATAGACAATCGCGCGCCCATCGGAGAGACGTTTCGCCTCCTCCGCCCCGTCCGAACGGATTCGGTACAGGCCTGGGGATTCCGGATTCATCGAGCGAAATACGATGTGTTTGCCGTCCGGAGTCCATACCGGATGACTGTTGACGCCTGGCAGGAATGTCAGGCGCGACGGCGAGTCCTGATTCAGATCCTTTACCCAAATGTCCTGCCCTTTGCCATTTTTCTTCGAATACGCTAAGCGTGTGCCATCCGGGGAAAACCGCGGAGAGGAATATTGTCCTTGCGCGGCGAGCAGCGGTGTGACTTCGCCGGTGCGGTCGATCCACGAAATGGGCCACTCAGGCGGCGTCGACTTACCGGACAGATAGACAAATGCGCCGGATGGCGTGAACGCGAAGTCGCCACCGGCGGCTTGGGTGCTGCTGACGTCGTACATCAAGGGTACATGTGTGCCGCCAATCGCAAGCTGGACCGGATCGAAGAGCACTGCAAACAGAGTCGACTGATGCAAATAGAGCAGGTGACCTTTGCCGCTCGAACCGCCCGCTCCGGGCAGAAAAACGGGATAGTAGCCGCCCTGTTGCACGATTTGGCGAGCGCCCGTTCGAAGCGAGATGGCCTCGATGACAGAGTCCTCGTAGCCGGTTCCAATTTGAGCGGCCGCCGTAAAGAGGACGGTGCGGCTTCCAGGAAGTACATGCGGCCAGCGGTGGCTAACTTCCCCAGGATTCAGCTTCGTCAGCGCTTCAGGCGCTCCTCCGGCCGGCGAAATTCGCCATAGACCTCCGTTGTTTGTCAGAGTCGCCACAATGTTGCCGTCGTCGCCCCAACTCGCGCCAACGCCGACGGGTGCGTCGCTGAGCGTAACAGCCGCGCCGCCTTCGACGGGAATTTTCTTGAGCTTGCCTTCGGCGAAGAATGCGATCCAGTCGCCAGCGGGTGAAAAGAAAGGCGAGTAGGAATTCTCGGTGCCAGCAAGGGCGACCACTTGGCTCTGATGCAGCAGGCGCGTGTACAAGCGCGCCTTGCCGTCGGGACCGCGCAGGGTGATGGCGATCCGTTCGCCATTCGGTGAAATGGCGAACATGTGCTCGCCGACGGTTCCTCCCGCGTCAACCCTGGCCAATTGAAAGCCGGGCGCGATTTCCACATCGAGGCGCATTCGCGGCAGTGACGGCGCCGTTTCATCGGCGGTGATCGATCGCACGATGGAGACTGCAAGGCCCAAAGCGAGTGCGCCCGCCGCCCACGGCCACCAACTGGCTTTCGCGGGCGGTGCGGTCTTCACCGGGGCGTAGGTTTCGAGCGCGATGCGGGCCTCGCCGATGTGGGCCAGCCGGGTCTTGAGGTTGCGATCGAGGCAACGCCCGATGAGGTGTCTGATTTGCGCATCCTCGATCATCGATAGATCGATCGGCGCGCGGACTACATCCGCGAGCGTGTGTGTAACCGTCTCGCCGTCGAACATTCGCTTGCCGGTGAGCAGTTCATACAGCACCACGCCGAACGACCAGATATCGGCGCGGCGGTCGACGGTCTTGCCGGCCGCTTGCTCGGGCGACATGTAGCCCGCGGTGCCAAGGATGACGCCGGTCTCGGTGGCGCGTAGCGTTAATGTTGGCGAGTCGGGGCCGACGACGGCGGGACGTTCGTTGACCGCTTTCGCGAGTCCGAAGTCCAACACTTTCACGATGCCCTCGGGCGTGACTTTGACGTTACCAGGTTTCAAGTCGCGATGGATGATGCCTTTGTCGTGCGCGGCCTCCAAGGCTTCGGCGATTTGCTTTGCGAGAGGCAGCGCTTCGGCCAACGGCAAGGGCCCTTGCAGCGTGGCGCCTTCGACCAACTCCATCACGATCGCGTTCGCTTCGAGGCCGTAGATCGTCGCGATGTTCGGATGATTCAGCGCCGCCAGCGTTTGCGCTTCGCGCTGGAAGCGGGCGAGGTAGTCGGCGTCATTGGCGAGCGCGTGCGGCAAGACCTTGATCGCCACTTCGCGGTTCAGCTTGGGATCGCGCGCGCGGTAGACTTCGCCCATGCCGCCTTTGCCTAGCAGCGAGAGGATTTCGTACGGGCCGAGTTTGTCGCCGGCGGAGAGCGGCATTGGGTGCGCCTACATTTTACATGCAAGAGGCCGGAGGGAAGCCGATCACGCCTGCTTTCGTCTACGCTTCGCCAACACCGCCGATTTCGCCGCTTCGGCTACGGCCCGCAATGCCTGATTGACCGCTTCGCTGGTTGGGAAAATCGCCGCGGGATCGGAGTCGATGAGCACGAGGTTGGTCCCCGCGATGGCCCGCTTGTAATACTTGCCGCGGACTCCGCCGCGCAGCTTCGCGAGATCGTATTCAGGGCGAAGTTCTACGCCGTTGTCAGCCTGAGATTCCTTCTTCATAGTGTTTTCGTTCCGCTCGTGTAACTCGCCGGGCGCTGATGATCCGAAAACGCTTCTTTATTGTAAAGCCGATCGTGATCTCGCGATGCTCCGATTCCGAAGAATCCGGATCGGCGTACGTCAATGCTAATGGATCGAGAAAGACCGTGGCGGCCTCGTTGAACGAAACGCCGTGCTTTGTTTCATTCAACCGAGCTTTCGTCGCGTCCCATTCGTAGTGGACATCGCCTTCACTTCCCGACTTTCACGAGCCGATTCTTCACCTCGGCCGGCGGCGTTGGAGTACTACGATTCTATGCTGCGATGCTTGGCGATTTCGGCGGCGAAGAGGATTTCGGCCCAGGCGGGCAAATCTGTCCGCAGGCGCGTTATGCGCCCCGCGCGCCAGCGGGCGAGTTCCCGAAACCGCATGCTCGAGTTGTCGATGAGGACAAACCGGTCCGCCGACTCAGGCCCTTCCAACATCGAACGAAGTGAACGCTCATACCGGCGTACAATCGGCACTTCACCGACGTCGTGCCCGCCGAGCAACACTCGTTGGCGCACCCGCAGAATATTCAACTGCGGTTCGGCGAGGGCGATCGCGTACACGCGAGTGCGGTAACCACGCTCCTTGGCGAGCGACAGCAAGCCCGTATCCACCTGAATCCCTTCCGTTGCGAACGATACCCGCGTTCGAGTAGCGCGCGCTTTCGCTCTATCGCGACGCGAACCGCCTTCAACTCATCGCGCGCGATTAGATCGGCGTTGACGTAGTCGCGCTTCCAGCGGCTGCGAAAATAGCGGTCGAAAAACGTGGACTTGCCGGAACCGTTTGGGCCGGCAAACATAAGCAAAGTTGGTGGCCGCATCGTGAGCTACAGAATCTCCGGGCCGCGTTCCACCGAATAGCCCTTCTTCAACATTGCGAAGCGCCGGCCGTCTGGGTGGACCTCGATGATTTGCTTCCGGACTTCGTCGTAGATGTGATAACGACCGTCGGGAAAGCATAAACCCATGTCTTCGAACTCATCG